>JAAFHS010000186.1 GCA_013298485.1 Rhodobacterales bacterium | reverse complement strand
GAATAGGCGTGACCGCTGACCATGCCTGCGGCGTTCAGATCTGACCACATGCCCGGCAGGTCTTCCTTGCGCACCCCCAGCAGATCGATCCGCTGCCCCCCCGTCACCTTGACCATCGGCACATTGTATTTGTCTGCCGCATCCGCAATCGCGCGCAACTCGGCCGGCGTGGTCACCCCACCCCAAATGCGCGGCACCACGGAATAGGTCCCGTCCTTCTGGATATTGGCGTGGTTGCGTTCGTTCACGAACCGCGACTGGCGGTCATCGGTGTATTCGCTCGGCCAGTCCGCAATCAGGTAGTAATTCAGCGCGGGGCGGCAGGACGCGCAGCCGCCAACGGTACTCCAGCCCAGTTCCTGCATCACCGCCGGAATGGATTTCAGGCCCATCGACTTGATCAGCCGCCGCACGTCGTCATGGGTATGATCAGTGCATTTGCACACGGGTTGGCTGGTGGGCAGGACGAAATCGTCTCCCAAAGTCACACTTAATACCTGCTCCACCAGCCCGGTGCAGGTCCCGCAAGACGAAGACGCCTTGGTAGTGGCCCGCACCGTTTCGAGGGAGCTAGCGCCCGCCATGATCGCTTCAATGATCTTGCCTTTGCACACGCCGTTGCAGCCACAGATTTCCGCCTCAGGCGGCAAGGCTGCAACGGCCGCCAAAGGGTCCGGTGCAGACCCTCCGGCAAAGGCGGGCCCGAAGATCAGGGTATCGCGCATATCCGCAATATCCGTGCCGTCCTTGATCAGGCCAAAGAACCACGCCCCATCCGCCGTATCGCCATACATCACCGCGCCCAACAGGCGATTGCCCTCAAGGATCAGGCGTTTATAGACCCCGCGCCCCGGATCGCGGAACACAATGTCTTCGCGCCCCGGCCCATCGGCAAACTCGCCCGCGCTGAACAGATCAACGCCCGTCACCTTCAGCTTGGTCGCCGTCTGCACCGGGGCAAAGGCCGCCGGTTGCGCCGCCAGCGTCGCCGCCAGAACCCGTGCCTGATCGTAGAGCGGCGCCACGAGCCCGAACAACTGCCCATCATGCTCCACGCATTCGCCGATAGCGAAAATCGCCGGGTCCGATGTCATCAGCCGGTCATTGACCACGATGCCCCGGTTCACCTCAAGATGCGCATCATTGGCAAGGCGCGTTTCGGGCCGGATTCCTACGGCCATGCAGACCAGGTTTGCCTCGTAAACCGTGCCATCCTCCAGCAGCACCGCCTCGACACGGGTGGTGCCAAGGATCGCCTTCGTCGCCCCCTTGCAATGCACCCGGATGCCTTTCGCCTCCAGATCCTTCTGCAGCAGATAGCCCGCCGCCGGGTCCAGCTGGCGTTCCATCAGATGGCCCATCAGGTGGATCACTGTCACTTCCGCCCCGCGCAGGGCCATCCCCGCTGCTGCCTCCAACCCCAACAGACCACCGCCGATCACCACCGCCTTCGCCCCCGGCCGCGCCGCCGCGATCATCGCATTGGTGTCTTCCAGATCGCGGTAGGTGCAGACCCCCGGCAAATCCTTGCCCGGCACCGGAATCATGAACGGCGCCGACCCCGTCGCAATCACCAGTCTGTCATAGGGCACGCTGCCTGCATTGGAATAGACCACGTGGTTGTCCCGGTCGATCCGCACCACCGCCTCGCCAAAGCGGCAATCGACGCCGTGGGCTGCATACCACTCCGCGTCATGCGTGATGATATCGGCGAATGCCTTTTCGCCCGACAGCACCGGTGACAGCATGATCCGGTTATAGTTCCCCCGCGCCTCCGCGTTGAACAGCGTCACGTCATAAAGGCCGGGCGCCGCCGCAAACAGATGCTCCAGCATCCGCCCCGATGCCATGCCCGCCCCGATCACCACCAGTTTCTGTGCCATGGCCCGCTACTCCGCCGCTTCGACAAGGCGGTGACGTTCATGCAGAAATCGCAGAACCGCCTCGCGCGCCCGCAGGTAATCGGGCTGGGCCGCCAGCGCGATCCGATCGCGCGGGCGGGCCATGGTCACGGGCAGCACCTCGCCAATCGTCGCCGCAGGCCCGTTGGTCATCATCACGATCCGGTCTGCCAGCAGCACCGCCTCGTCCACATCATGCGTGATCATGATCATCGTGTTTTTCAGCCGCGCATGAATATCCATCACCGCGTCCTGCAGATGCGCCCGCGTCAGGGCATCCAGCGCGCCGAAAGGTTCATCCAGCAGCAGGATTTTCGGCTCCATCGCCAGCGCCCGTGCGATGCCTACGCGCTGCCGCATCCCGCCTGAAATCTCGCCCGGGCGTTTGTCTGCCGCATGCGTCATCTGCACGAGGTCCAGATTTTCCATGATCCACGCATGCCGCTCGGCCTTGGTGCGGGTCGCGCCGAACACCTTGGTCACCGCCAGGTTGACATTGTCATAGACCGTCAGCCACGGCAGCAGCGAATGGTTCTGGAACACCACCGCCCGGTCCGGCCCCGGCGCATTCACCTCGCGCCCCTCCAGTTTGATGACACCCGTGCTCACCTGCGTCAGCCCCGCCACAAGGTTCAGCAGCGTCGATTTCCCGCAGCCCGAATGGCCGATGATCGACACGCATTCCCCCTTTTCGATGGTCAGCCGGATATCCGACAGCACCTCTGTCGCGCGCGCGCCGCTGGCAAAGGCCTTGAACACGCGGTCGATTTTCAGATAGCTCATGATCTGCCCCTATGCCGTCGTACCGCGTGCAATGATGCCGCCCAGCCAGCCGACCAGCCGGTCCAGGATGAACCCCGTCACCCCGATGTAGACCAGCGCCACGATGATGTCGGTCAGGCGGCTGGAATTCCACGCATCCCAGATAAAGAACCCGATACCCACGCCACCCGTCAGCATTTCGGCGGCGACGATGGCCAGCCATGACAGGCCCACCCCGATGCGCAGCCCCGAAAAGATATAGGGGGCGGCGGCAGGAACCATGATCTTGAAAAAGAACTCGATCTGGTTCAGGCGCAGCACCGCCGCCACATTGCGATAATCCTGCGGGATGGCGCGGACGCCTGCGGCGGTGTTGATGATGATCGGCCAGATCGCGGTGATGAAGATCACGAAAATGGCCGATGGCGCGCTGTCCATGAAGGCCGCAAGGCTGATCGGCAGCCAGGCCAGCGGCGGCACGGTGCGCAGCACCTGAAAGATCGGATCAAGGCCGCGCATCAGCCAGATTGACTGGCCGATAGCAGCCCCGGTCAGCACGCCCACGATGGCCGCAAGACCAAAGCCATAGGCGACCCGTTCCAGCGATGTCAGCACCCGCCAGCCAAGACCGATATCCTGCGTGCCATAAACAAAGAACGGGTCCAGGATCAGCTCACTGCTCTGCGCCCAGACATCGCTTGGCGATGGCAGCCCCGATGCATCACCCGATGCCGCGACCTGCCAGATCACCAGCAGGATCATCAGCACGATCATCGGCGGGGCAACGTTTTCGCCCACAAAGCGCAGCACCTTACCCGCCACCCGCGCAGGGCGGGCGATGGGCGTGGCAAGCCTGACCACATCTGCCGTCTTGGCGGGTGCCGCGACGGCGGCCTTCGGTTTCAGGGCGGTGACAGCCATCATTGCGCGCCCCTTCAGACCATGGCCTTGATCGACAGGCTGTCGAGATAGGCCTGCGGATTGGCCGGATCGAACGTCTTGCCGTCAAAGAACGTCTCCACCCCCCGGCTGTCGCCAAACCCCGTGGTGTCGAGACCAAGTCCCGCCGCCGCCTGCAGCCACAGGTCGGACCGGTTGGTGCCATCGACCAGCGCCTTGGAGTCCAGATCGCCCGGCAGATAGCCCCAGCGCTGATTTTCCGTCACAAACCACGTATCGAGCGATTTCCAGGGGAAGGATGTCTCGCCCTTGGTGCCCCAGAACTTCATCGCCAGTTTCGGATCGCTGACTTTGCGCCCGTTGCCATAATTGATGTCGCCCTTGATGCGCCCGATGATGTCCGTGACCGGCACGTTGTACCATTGGCGCCGCCCCACGATCTCGGCCATCTCATCCTTGTTTTCGGCGGCATCGCACCACATCTGCGCCTCCATCACCGCCATCATGATCGCGATGGTCGCATTCGGGTTGGCATCAACCCAGTCCGCCCGCATCCCCAGCACCTTTTCCGGATGCCGCGACCACAATTCGCCCGTCGTTGCCGCCGTGAACCCGATGCCCTGATTGACCAACTGCTCATTCCACGGCTCGCCCACACAGAAGGCCTCCATGTTGCCGACCTTCATGTTGGCCACCATCTGCGGCGGCGGCACCACGATCAGATCGACATCCTTGGTGGGATCGATCCCGCCCGCTGCCAGCCAGTAGCGCATCCACAGATCATGGGTGCCACCCGGAAAGGTCATCGCCACAGGCACTTCCGCCCCGCTCGCACGTTTTGCCGCGAACACGTCTTTCAGGGGGCTGCTGTCCAGCCCCACGCCCGTATCGGCATAGGCCTGCGTCACCGACAGGCCCTGGCAATCCTCATTCAGGCCCAGCAGATTGTACATCGGCAGCGGCTGGTTGTTCTGGATCACCTTGCCGGTCGTATAAAGATGAACTTTGGGGCGCAGGATATGGCCGCCGTCAATACCGCCCGCCGCACTGCCCAGCGTCATGTTATCGCGCGTCGCACCCCAGCTTGCCTGCTTTTCGATCAGCATCTCCGTCATGCCATGCCTGGCGAAATAGCCCTTTTCCTGCGCGATGATCAGCGGCGCTGAGTCCGTCAGGGCGATGTAGCCCAGCTTTGCGCCTGTGACTTCAGGCAAGGGCGTGCCGGCCCATGCCCCGGCGGGCAACAACGCGCGGGCGGCGGCCATGCTGGCCACAGCACCCGTGGCGGATTTCAGAAGGCTGCGGCGGGTCAGAAGGGATCTGGTCATCTTTGCGTATCCTCTGGGCGCATCGGTTGCGCGGATTGGCTGACTGGAACGAAAACGCCACCCGCAACGTGACCCGGACGGGTCGCGCAACATGGTGGCGTCATTGCCTTGGAAAAGGCCCGCTTCCTTGCGGACCAGACTGTCAGAACACAGCACTGTGTCCTTCGTTGATTTCACTTTGTCCTTCGACCCCCCATCTGGCAAGTGCCGCAATGCAGCATCGCTCGCGCAGCATCAAAATCTGTCTCCAGCGCGGCGCTTTGCCCGGAATTTCAGCGCGCAGAAAACGGCGGTTCGAACAGACGCCCATCAAAAAACGCATCCGCGCGCAGAATCATCTTCCCCTTTTCCGATGCAACGGCGGTCGCATGCGTCATCCCGCCTTCCATCTTGGCCGATGCGCCGGGCAGATCCACACCCACACCCCGCAAATGATGCCGATAAAGATCGGTGCGAAAGCAATCCATCGCGGTCCGCATCGCGCCCACCGGCTCCAGCCCATGCTGGCCCGCGATCCGGTCTGCAAACAGGGCCGCAAAGCTTTTCCATGGAAAGGTCGCGGCACCGTCATGAAAGCCGATGAAATGCGGCACCGACCGCGTCTCACCCGACGGGCTGATGATCAGCCGCCCCAGAAGCCCCCGTTCGATCACTTCGGCCGGTTGGTCCAGATAGCCCGGCCGCGACAGAATCTCGGCCACCGTGCTGCGGTTGTCCATCACATCCAGCCACCGCCCCGCGCGCCAGACCGCCCGCATCAGGCGGCCCGTGACCTCGGCCTCGGCCATGTCACGCCGCATCACCAGCCCCTTTTCCGGCGCGCTGGCCCAGATCGCCCGCCCCGGCAGCAGCATCGCGCCGACGCCCGTATCGACGGCAACCGAGGCCCAGGGCTCACCCACGCAGAACGCATCCACCTCGCCCGTCGCCAGCGCCCGCGCCATCAGGGGCGGTGGGACCGTGCGCACGCTGACCGCCGCCGGATCAAAACCTGTCGCCCC
>JAAFHS010000185.1 GCA_013298485.1 Rhodobacterales bacterium | reverse complement strand
ATCATGTCGCCATGGGCCAGGTTCACCAGCCGCATGATGCCGAACACAAGGCTGAGGCCTGCCGCGAACAGGGCGTAAAGCCCGCCAAGCAGGATGCCTTGGATGATGGTATCAAGCCAGATCATGTGCAGCACTCCGGTGTCGGGCAAGGCTCCCCCCCACAAGGGGGGAGGGAGGTGCGAGGCCTGCAGAACGACGGCCACCCCTCCTCCCGGTGGGGAGGGGTTGGGGGCGGGGGGCGGGGCGTGCCATGCCCTGTGCCGTCATGCCGCCACCCCGAAATAGGCCGCATGGATGGCCTCGCGGCTGACGCCGGAGGCCGCCCCCGTCAGCGTCACCCGCCCCTCCATCATGCAATAGACGCGGTCGGCCACCGACAGCGCGCGCCCGATGTCCTGTTCCACGATCACAAGCGCCGCACCCGATGCCTTGATCTGCGGAATCGCGGCATAGATGTCGCGGATGACGACCGGGGCCAGGCCCAGCGAAATCTCGTCACAGAGCAGCACCTCGGGGTTGGACATCAGGGCGCGTCCGATGGCGACCATCTGCTGCTGCCCGCCCGACAGGGCCGTGCCGGGGCTGTCGCGGCGTTCGCGCAGGACCGGGAACAGGGCATAGACCGTCTCCAGCGTCCAGGGGCCTGCGCGTTTGGCCGACTGCCCGCCGATCAGCAGGTTTTCCTCGACTGTCAGCGACGGGAACAGCTTGCGTCCTTCGGGCACCATCGCGATGCCGCGTTTCATCACCGCGTCGGATGACAGCGCGCCGATGGCATCGCCCCGGTGCCGTACCATGCCGGGATCATTGCGCAAAACGCCCGTGATCGCACGCAGCAGGGTGGATTTGCCCGCACCATTGGCCCCGATGATGGCAACTGTTTCACCTGCCGCAAGGCTGATGTCGACGCCGAACAGCGCCTGAAACTGGCCGTAATGCGCGGTCAGGCCATGGGTTTGCAGCAAGGTCATGCCTCGATCCCCAGATAAATCTCGCGCACCTCTTTGGAGGCCATGATTGCGTCGGGCGCACCGATGCCGATGACGCGGCCGAAATCCAGGACCAGCAGGCGTTCGACCACGGCGGTCAGGGCATGCAGCACATGTTCGATCCAGATGATGGTCATCCCACCCGCATGCAGACGCCTGATCGTGGCCACAAGGGCCGCGCATTCGCCTTCGGTCAGCCCACCTGCGATTTCATCCAGCAGTAGGACCTGCGGCCCCGTGGCCATCGCCCGGGCAAGTTCCAGCCGCTTGCGTTCCAGCAGCGACAGGGCACCCGCGGGCGTATTCGCGCGGCGCAGCAGTTCGGTATCGCGCAGGATCGCCACGCAATCATCGGCCACTGCCGCCTCGGACAATCCGCGCCCGAAACTGGCCGCGACGGCAAGGTTTTCATAGACCGTCAGGCCCTCGAACGGCTGGGGGATCTGGAACGAGCGGCCAACGCCCATGCGGACGCGGTCCATCGCGGGCAGGGCGGTGACATCGCGCCCCAGAAAGGTGATGCGGCCTGCATCGGGCCGGAAATTCCCGGTGATCAGGTTGAACAGCGTCGATTTGCCCGCCCCGTTCGGCCCGATGATGCCCAGCGCCTGTCCGCGCGGGACGGCAAAGGACACATCATCGGTGACCTTGAGGGCCCCGAAACTTTTGGACACGGCAGAGAGGTCAAGGATCGTGGTCATCGCTTTTCCGGGCAAGGGGTTCCGGCCCCGCAGGCGCAGGGCCGGGTCTGCATCATCAGGCCAGGGCTTCCATCACGCCGCCCGTGGGCACGGCGGGGGCGGTCTGGTTGTCCACCACCACAAGGCTGAACGCGCCATCGGCCCCGCGCCGCCACTGCCCGCCGACAAGCGGTGTCTTGCAGACGTTGGCGGCGGCAAAGGGCGGCAGGCCTGCGCCGTTGAAGGCGATCTTGCCCACGATCGTATCCAGATCGGTGGCGGCGATGGCGGCGGCGACGGCCTCTGCATCGGTCACGTCATCGACGCGGCCCATGGTGTTGGCGGCCATTTCGAAAAGGGCGTGGACAAAGCCGATGGGCTGCGTCCAGGGCCGCCCGGTCTGTGCGGTGAAATCGGCGGCAAGATCGCCGGCAGACTTGCCGTTCAGCGACGAGGCGAAGGGATGGGTGTTGGTCCACCACACCTCGGACGACAGGTTGTGCCCGGCCTCGCCCAGGGTTTCGACCGATTGCGGGAACAGCAGCGCCTTGGCAACGGTTGCGGCCTTGGGTGCAAAACCCTGCTGTTTGGCCTGATTCCAGAAGGTGGTGAAATCGGGCGGGATCACGACACCGGTGACGATCTGGGCATTCGCGGCCTTGAAGGCGTTGATCTGGGCAGAAAAGTCATCGGACAGGTTCTGATAGCGGCCCGGATCGGTCAGGGTATAGCCCGCGGCGGAAAAGCCGGGGCCGACGCCGACATTCGGGTCACCCCAGGCATTGCCGTCGGCATCGTTGGGGAACAGGCCGCCGATGGTCTTGTTCGTCTCAAGCTGGTTCCACATGTTCAGGAACACGGCGATCACATCCTCCAGCCCCCAGAAGAAATGAAAGCCGAAGTTGAAGGGCGTCCATGTGGCGGGATCGCCGGGATTGCCCTGCTGGCCGATGAACCAGGGCTGCCAGGGGGCGACGGTCGAAATGACGGGGATGCCTTCGGCTTCGCATGTGGTGGTGACGGGGTTGGTGGTTTCGGGGGTGGACGAGACGAGGATCATGTCGACCTCGTCATCGACGATCAGCTCTTTCGCGACCTCGGCGGCGCGGTTGGGGTTGGACTGGCTGTCCTTGATGACCACATCGAAATTGGCCCCGGCCTCGGTCGCAAGGAACGCGGCGATGTTATAGGCATCGCTTTCGGCAAACCCGGCAAGGGGGCCGGATTGCGGGCTGACATAGCCAAGCTTGATCTTGGCACCCTGCGCGATGGCAGGCGCGGCAAGGCCGGATGCCGCAAGGGTCAGGCCCGTGGCGGCGGTCGAGTGCAGGAATTTCCGTCTGGTCAGCATGGTCGTGTCCTCCCGGTTTTTTCAGGTTGTGGGTCTGCGGCCCTCCCAGGCCATGTGCAGCAGGGTGCGGATGTCGTCGCGACTGAAGGGCCGCGGGTTCCAGTAGGCGTTCTTCATCGCCATATCGGCGGCGCGGTCGAGATCGGGCGCGGCAAGGCCAAGGTCGGACAGCCGCAGGGGCGCGCCGATGCGGCGGGCGAAATCCCACAGGCCCGCACCCGCAGGCGCGCCGAAGACAGCGGAGATCGGGGCCAGCAGGTCGGGCACTGCCACTGCATTGAAGGCAGTGGTATGGGGCAGCAGGACGGCATGGGTTTCGGCATGCGGCAGCCCGAACGCGCCGCCCAGCACATGGGCGAGTTTGTGGTGCAGCGCCATGCTGACCTGCCCCAGGGCCGTGGCACAGCACCAGGCGGCGTAAAGCGCATCGCCCCGCGCGGCACTGTCGGACGGATCGGTGGCAAGGCGGGGCAGGCTGGTGTGAAAGGCCACCATCGCATCGCGGCACATCGCCTCCACCACCGGGTTGCGGTCGGGGGCATAGAACGCCTCCATCGCATGGGCGATGGCATTGAGGGCCGAGGTCATGGTCAGCGCTGCAGGCAGGGTCAGGGTCAGGTCGACATCATAGATCACGACCTCGGGCCGGATCGACGGATCGCGCCGGGTGGTCTTTTCGCCACCCGCAGTTTCACCCAGGATATCGGTCATTTCCGACCCGGCATAGGTGGTGGGGATCACCACCTGATCGGCCCCGGTGCGGGTCGCGATGGCCTTGCCAAGGCCGGTGGTGGAGCCGCCACCGAGGCTGACCACACAACTGGCCCCGGCGTCGCGATAGGCGGCAAGGGCGCGGTCGGTGACATCGGTGGGCGTGTGCATCGCAGCCCCCGCAAAGACGCCTGCCGCCAGCGGGCCCAGCGCGCCGGCAAGGGCGTCCGCCTGCGGCTTCTGGTGCGGGGTGGACAGCACAAGGGCGCGGGCATGGCCAAGGCGCGCCACCTCCGCCGCCGTCTGTGCCAGGGTGCCATGGCCAAAGATCACGCGCGTCGGCAGGCCGGGAAAGGTGAAGGCGCGGGTCATGCGGCCTGCCCCCCCTTTGCCATGACCAGCCCCACATCAAGGCTGTGACCCGAGGCCGCTGCCCGGAAATCGGCCAGCAGCGCAGGCTTCACGCCGAACAGCGCATCGCGCGCAATGGCCGGATCGGCGCGGTCAAAGATATGTGTCGTCAGCGTCTGATAGCCGGGCGCCGTCACGCGGAAATGCAGATGTGCCGGGCGTTCCAGCCGCAGGCCCAGCCTGTTCATCAGCCGCCCCACGGGGCCGTCTTCGGGCAGGGCATAGCCCTGCGGCCGGATGGTGCGAAAGTGAAAGCCGCCCTCGGCATCGGCACGCAGACGGCCGCGCAGGTTGAATTCGGGCTGCAGATCAGGGTCCTGATTTTCATACCGCCCCAGCGCATTGGCATGCCAGACCTCCACCACCGCCCCGGCCACGCCGCGCCCGGCCAGATCGCGGATGCGGCCCGTCACCTGCAGGGGCGGCCCGCATCCGTCCCGCGACAGATCGCCGCCAAGCGGTGTTTCGGGCACATCATCGCGGTAAAAGGGGCCGGGCAGCGTGTTGGGCGTGGCCCCATCGGGGCGCGGCGCATTCAGATCCTCCACCCGCGTCGAGACACCGATCACATCGGCCAGCAGCACCCATTCCTGCCGCCGGGCATCGGCGCTGTGGCCGACATCCGTCAGAAAATCGATCACGGCGCGCAATTCGTCACCCGTGGGGCGCAAAACACCGATCAGATCGTGCAACTGTTTCACGACTGCCAGAAAGGCCACATGCAGGCGGTCATCCTGCGCCGCCCCCAGACGGGTAACCAGCGCCTGCAGCACGTCATGTCCGCCCGGTTCGGGTGATGATCCGTCCATGTGCCGCTGCCCCCCCGCTGCAAGCCTAGGGCCGGGGCGTCACAAAGGGGATGATTTCTGCGCAGCATACTATATCAATTCGCTATGAAACTGAATGAGGCCCATCTGATGCAGCTTGCCGCCGTGCTCGACACGGGCAGCATCAGTGCGGGCGCGTCAAGCCTTGGGCTAACGCAGCCCGCAGTCAGCCGGTCGCTCGCCATGCTCGAGGCGCGGGTGGGCGACGCTTTGTTCATCAAGGGCAAGCGCCCGCTGGAGGCGACGGCGCTGGGGGCGCAACTGGCGGCACATGGGCGCGCGATCATGGTCGCATCGCGGCGGGCGTCGGATACGGTGACGGGATTTCTGAAAGGCACGAAGGGCAGTGTGCGGGTGGGCGGTGTGCCGTTCTTCATGGATGCGATGATCAGCCGGATGGTGGCGGATTTCCAGAATCTGGAGCCGGATGTGACGGTGCAGCAAAGCTATGGCTATCTGTCCGATCTGTCGGCGGCACTGGACAACGATCTGATTGATCTTGCCATCGTGCCGATGGGTCTGGTCAGCCCGCCGACGGGGCAGGAGTTCACGGAAATCCTGCAGGGTCGCAATGTGGTGGCCTGCCGGACGGGGCATCCCCTCGCGCGCAAGCGGCGGCTGCAGGTGCCGGACCTGACGGATTACCCCTGGGTGGCCCCCTTGCCGGGATCACCGCTGATGTCCGATCTGCAGGCCATTCTGCAGACCATCGGCATCCCCGATATCAGCATCCGTTACGCAGGCGGCAGCCTGATGAGTGTCATCAACTACATGGCGGAAACGCATGCGCTGGCGGTGCTGCCGTTTTCGGTGGTGTTCGCGCAGCGGCGCGAAAACCGGATCACGGTCCTGCCGCTGGATATTCCGCAGTCGAACCGCAGCCTTGGCATCCTGCGGCGCGCTGGCGGGGGGCGGTCACAGGCGGCAGACCGGTTTGCAGCGCATGTGGTGGGCGCGTTCGACGAATTGAAGCATTTGATCAAGCGGCATGAAAACGCGGTGGTCTGGGG
>JAAFHS010000184.1 GCA_013298485.1 Rhodobacterales bacterium | reverse complement strand
GACGCCGACCGAGGCCTCAAGCTCCCACAAGTTCCCTGCGTCGATCTGGTCCTGCAGGGCGGCCATTTCATCGGCGGTTTCATCCGAATAGTTCATGGCGAGTTCGTTGTAGCGTTCAAGAATCGCTGTCTGCTTGGCAACACCGAGCATGACATTACCCTTCACGTCGAGCGACGGATCAAGGTAGGGTTCCTGCGCGAGGTAGCCGACCTTGGCGCCCTTGGCGGCCCAGGCCTCACCCTTGAAGTCGGTATCCATGCCGGCCATGATTTTCAGCAGCGTGGATTTGCCGGAGCCGTTGACGCCGACAACACCGATCTTGACGCCGGGCAGAAAGTTCAGGTGGATGTTTTCAAAGCATTTCTTGCCGCCGGGATAGGTCTTGGAGACGCCTTCCATGTGATAGACGTATTGATAGCTGGCCATGGGCGTGTTCCTTAGGGTTGGGGCGGGGTCTGTGTAATGGCAAACCCAAAGCGCGGCAACGGGGGATGGTGTCCTTGATGCTGTGACCTGTGCGGCGGACAGTCATGGCAGGGCAAAAGGGGGCGTGATGCGAAAAGTCGGGCGGGGTCTTCTTTTGCTGCTGGTCGCCATGGCGGTGCTTGCGGCCTGTGCGCAGCCGATCCGGCTGGCGCCGGCACCGACGCTGTACCGGGTGGGCGAGGCGTTTCCGGCGGATGCGGTGCCGCCTGCGTTCCGGACGGTGGATCCTGCGATTTTCTATGTGACGGACCGGCAGCCGGAATTCGCGGAAGGGCGGCTGGTGGGCTATGGCTATCAGCGGTCAAACGCGATGGCGCTGGGCCGGGCGCGGGTGCAGTTCGGCGATATCGGCAGCTGGGCGGGGCTGGTGGCGCGCAGTGCTGCGGACGGGCCGCGCATGGAGGAGCTGGTGACGGGGGGATACGAGGAGCTGGTGCGGTTTCCGGAAACGCCGATCCCGGGGCGGCGCATCGGGGGCGTGGTGGAGCCCGATCCGGGGATCGTTGCCACGTATGATGCGGATACGGCGGCGCTGCAGGCGGCGATCCGGGCGGAACTGCGCCTTGCGGGGCGGCGCGAGGTGATCATCTATGTGCACGGGTTCAACAATGACCTGCAGGACGGGATCACGACGACGGCAAGCCTGTGGCATTATGCGGGGCGGATCGGGGTGCCGATCAGCTATTCCTGGCCTGCGGGCAATCCGGGGCTGACGGCGTATTTCAAGGACCGCGAGTCGGGCGAGTTTTCGACCTTTCATTTCAAGGAGTTCCTGCGGGCGGTGGCGGCGATTGCGGAGGTGGAGAAGATCCACATCGTGGCGCATTCGCGGGGGGCGGACCTTGTGACATCGGGGCTGCGGGAGCTGGTGATCTTTGAACGGGGGGCGGGGCGGGATGCGCGGCGGACGCTGAAGATCGATACGCTGATCCTGGCGGCGCCGGACCTTGACTTCGGCGTGGTGCGGCAGCGGCTGGCGGCGGAGGGGACGGCGGCGGCAGTGGGGCAGGTGGATGTGTATCTGAACCCGCGCGACGGGGCGCTGGGGTTTGCGCAGGCGCTGGCGACGGGGACGCGGATCGGGCGGCTGTCACCGGATGATTTCAGCGCGGCGGACTGGCAGCAGCTGGGCGATCTGGGCAATGTGCATTTCATCGATGTGGAGGCGGCGGGTGCCGATCTGGGGCATGCCTATTTCCGGGATAATCCGGCGGTGCTGTCGGATATCATCCTGACGCTGCGCGAGGGGGCCTTGCCGGGGACGGACACGCGCCCGCTGGACCGGGTGCGCAGCAATTTCTGGAGCCTGCATGAAAACTATCCGGGCCCGCGGATCGTGCGTGAAGTCGTCCGTGGCGCGGACCGGCCGGGGGGATGAACGGCACCGGGGCTAGAGGGGCTTGGCGAGCCAGGTATCGGCGGGAAACGCGGTGTAGGGGGGGATATCGGCCCATCCGAGGCTGCGGTACAGGGCGATGGCGTCGGTGAGCGCACTGTTGGTATCAAGGACGATGCGGGTAAAGCCTGCATCGCGCGCGCGCGCCTCGATCGCCTGCATCAGGTGGCGGGCAAGGCCCTGTCCGCGGGCCATGGGATCGACCCAGAGGCGTTTCGCCTCGGCAATCCCGGTCTTCAGCGGGCGGAATGACACGCAGCCGACGGGCATGTCATCGGACCAGGCAACAAGGAAAGCGCCGTGGGGGGCGCGCAGGTTGGGGGCATCGGGCAGGGGCAGGGTGAACATCGGGGCGCTGACGCCGGGGACGTTTTCAGTCAGAAAGCGGAAATAGGCGGCGATAAGGTGTTGGGCTGCGGCATCGTCAGGATCGGCATCGCGGATATCGACCTGATCGCGCAGCATGACGCTGGCGATCAGATCCATGGCAGCGATGAGGTCAGGCGCGCGGTTGCCCGCATGTGCCAGCACTTGGGTGGCCTTGGCATGGCCAAGCGCCTCATACGCCTGCATCTCGGTCTGGCCTGCGGGCGTGAGGCTGGCGATGCGGCGGCGGCGGTCGTCGGGGTGGGTGGTCAGGGTGACCAGACCTTCGTCTTCAAGCCCGCGCAGCAGGCGGCTGAGCAGGCCTGTATCGAGATCAAGGCGTTTGCGAATATCGGCGAGGTCGGTGCCTGCGGGGCTGACAAGCTGCAGGACACGCACGGCGCCAAGGGGCCTGCCGCGCCCGAGGTAGGAGGTGTCGAGCGCGCCGATTTCGCGGGTGACCGCGCGGTTGAAACGACGCAGGCGGGCGATGGCATCGAGCATGGTTGACCTGTATCATGTGTTATGGCTGACTTATGTCAGGTAAAAATGCAGTGTCAAGCAGGGGTCGTTTTGGGGTGGCGCATGGCAGGCTGCCTACCCGAGTGCGGCGGCCAGCGCATTGCGCAGGCGGTGGCCGCGCAGGGGGTGAACCTGTTCCAGCCATGCGATCTGGCCGGACAGGGAGGTGAGGAAGGCGCGGTCGCTGCGGCGCGCATCATCGGGGCGGGCGAGGTGATGGATGGTGGCCTTCAGCCGGTCATAGGTACGGCGCGGGATATTGATATGCCGGTTCACGATGAGGCCCGTGACAATCTGGCGGCCCTGCGCGGGCATGATGCGGGTCTTGGCCGGATTGGCGCGAAAGCCCGCATCGGAAATGATCTGCGGGACGGCGCGCAGCATCAGTGGCGCGATCGCGGCATCGCCCGAAAATGTCAGGTCATCGGCATAGCGCGTGTAGGTGGCATTGCAGGACCGGGCGAGGCCGGACAGACGGCGATCAAGGTGCAGCGCGCAGAGATTCGCAAGGGCAGGCGATGTCGGCGCGCCTTGCGGCAGGTGGCGTACGGACAGGGCACCTGATGCAGCAAGGCCCGGCATCTGCAGGATGTGGTCGGGTACGGTAGAGGTGGTCAGCCCGGTCAGATGCATCGCTACGGCACGCGGATAGCCCAGGGCGCGGAACAGGCTGTAGATGCGGGCAAAGGGGATGCGTGCGAAGAAATCTGCCAGATCGAAGGCGATGACCACTGCCTCGCCCGCGTGACGGGCGGCCCCCTGGATGGCATTGCGACCGGGGACAAAGCCGCAGGCGGCGGGATGCACGGGGATGCGGTCAAGCAGGCCATGCAGGATACGGCGCTGCAGGCGTTTCAGCATGGGTTTGGGTTCTTCGATCAGGCGCAGGCGACCGTCGGATTTGGGGATGAGGTGGTGGCGGTAATGCGGGCCGAAAGGATCGCGCGAGAAGGCCGAGAGGCTGCGCAGATCGGCGAAGCGGATCAATTGATCGGGAGGCAGGGCGAGCCAGTCTTCCAATTCGGCGCAGGAGGTCAGCTGGGGCAGGCCAATGTCGGCAAAAGGCGGCGCGGGCAGAAAGCGGGGCAAGGCCAGCACCGGGGCGGGCCGCGTCTGGGTTTTGCGGGCAAAGTCGCGCAGTTGCGCGGCGCTGCCGGTATGCGCAAGGGCACTGACGATCCGGGGTGCGTCGGGTGCGGCGCTGCCGGGAAAGGCGCGGATCAGAACGCGCGTCATAGGTGCGGCAAGGTGCTGCAAGGGCTGTGGCAGGCGTGTTTTCAGATGACTGCGCAGGGTACCTGCGTCCCAAGGCAGTTGGGCAAGCCCGGTTGCGAGGGGGTAGAGAACATCACGCGCGGCACTGGATTTTGGCAAGACGCGGCTCAACCTTTCATTGTCCTGCATGCCCTGTCCTGGGTGAAACCCAGTCGCGGGCATGCGCCGCATGTCAAAGCTTGCACATCGCTGGCAGGGGAAACCCCTGCCGACCGGTCGCCCGGCATCTTTGAGCCGCGTCTTGCGCATAGTCTTGTGCACAGTTGGGCAAAGGTCAACCGCGTCGGGATGCGGTCTGTAACAGATTGCAGCGGCGCGCATCTTGGGTTTGAGTGGCGCGAGAACAACGGGGGGCGGATGCGCCAAGGGTTTCCCATCGCAACGCGGGGTATGGTCGTGGGCCTGCTGGGCGGGTCGTTTGACCCCGCACATGGGGGGCATGCGCACATCACGCGTGAAGCGATGAAGCGGATGCGGCTGGACCGCGTCTGGTGGCTGGTCAGCCCCGGCAATCCCCTGAAGGCGCGCCAACCGGCCCCGATGGCCGCACGTCTGGCGCAGGCGCGGCGGGTGATGCGCGATCCGCGCGTGGTCATTTCCGATCTGGAACTGGCCTTGGGCACGCGGGCGACGGCGGATACGGTGGATGCGCTGCGTAGGCTGTACCCGGGGGTGCGCTTTGTCTGGCTGATGGGGGCGGACAATCTGGTGGGGTTTCACCATTGGGAACGCTGGCGCGACATTCTGCGCAGTGTTCCCGTGGGGGTGCTGGCGCGGCCCGGATCAGGGGTGGCGGCGCGGCTGAGCGTGGCGGCGCGCGCGTTCCGGGTGGACCGGGTGGCGCAGGGCGAAGGGATCGGCAGCAGGCGGGCCCCGGCCTGGTGTTTCGTGAACCTGCCGCTGGATGCCTCATCCTCGACCGCGATCCGGGCCGGGGGCGGCTGGGGGAAGGCGTGATCTGCGATCTTGTGATGGGCGGCGGCTTGCGCGGGGTCATGCGGCACGGATAAATCAGGGGCGGGGCAACGGGGGCGGGCATGCAGCAGATTTCACGCAGGGCGGTGCTGGGGGGATTGCTGTCGGCGGCGGCCCTGCCAGCCTTTGCGGATGCGCCCAGGACATCGCTGTTTCCGGTGCCGCGCGGCGGGCGCCCGCGCGAGACGGTAGCGGCGGTCGGGCAACTGATTGCCGAGGCGCGGCTGACGGGGATCGTGACCTATGTCGTCGCGGATGCGGACACGGGGGTGATCCTGGAAGGCGAGGGTGCAGAGGCCCCGGTGCCGCCAGCGAGTGTGACCAAGATGATCACCTCGCTTTACGCGCTGGAGCATCTGGGGCCGGACTACCGGTTTGCCACGCGGGTGCTGGCCACGGGGCCGGTTGTGGATGGCAAGATCGCGGGCGATCTGATCCTCGCAGGCGGGGGCGATCCGACGTTTGATACGGACCGGATGGCGGATCTTGTGGGGCGGCTGGCGCAGGCGGGTGTGAAGGGGGTGACGGGGCGGCTCGTGGTCTGTGCGGGGGCGCTGCCGGCCCTGCCGGTGATCGATCCGCTGCAGCCTGATTATGTGGGCTATAACCCGGCGGTGGCGGGGTTGAACCTGAATTTCAACCGGGTGCATTTCAGCTGGCGGCGGCAGGGGGATGGCTATGCGCTGAACATGGATGCGCGCAGCGAACGGGTGATCCCGCCGGTCCGGATGGCGACAATGGCGGTGGTGGACCGCGAGGGGCCGCTGTTCGACTATGCCGACAGGGACGGGCAGGACCGCTGGTCGGTGGCGCGTGGCGCGCTGGGGCGCGAGGGCAGCCGGTGGATGCCGGTGCGGCACCCGGCGGCCTATGTGGCGGAGGTGTTCGGCTGGCTGGCTGCGGCGCAGGGGATCGATCTACCCGCACCGGTGTTCAGCGATGTGGTGCCCGAGGGCCGGGTGCTGGTGCAGGATGCGGCGG
>JAAFHS010000183.1 GCA_013298485.1 Rhodobacterales bacterium | reverse complement strand
CGAGGAAGGCTGGGAGATCGGCGGCGACGGCGTGCTGGAAGTGCTGCAGGACGGGTTCGGGTTCCTGCGCTCGCCTTCCGCGAACTATCTGCCGGGGCCGGATGATATCTATGTCTCACCCGATATCCTGCGGCAGTTTTCACTGCGCACGGGGGATACGATCGAGGGTGTGATCGCGGCACCGAAGGAGAACGAGAAGTATTTCTGCATGACCAAGGTCACGCGGATCAACTTTGATGATCCGGAGAAGGCCAAGCACAAGGTGCATTTTGACAACCTGACGCCGCTTTACCCGGATGAGCGGCTGAAGATGGAGGTTGAGGACCCAACGATCAAGGACCGCTCGGCCCGGATCATTGACCTGGTGGCCCCGATCGGGAAGGGGCAGCGCGGATTGATCGTGGCACCGCCGCGGACCGGCAAGACGGTGCTGTTGCAGAACATCGCGCATTCAATTGCGACGAACCATCCCGAGGCTTATCTGATCGTGCTGCTGATTGACGAGCGGCCCGAGGAAGTGACGGATATGCAGCGGTCCGTGAAGGGCGAGGTTGTGTCATCAACCTTTGACGAGCCGGCGACGCGGCATGTGGCCGTGGCCGAGATGGTGATCGAGAAGGCCAAGCGGTTGGTGGAGCATAAGCGAGATGTTGTGATCTTGCTTGACTCGATCACAAGACTTGGTAGGGCTTTTAACACCGTCGTGCCGTCGTCGGGCAAGGTGTTGACGGGTGGTGTGGATGCGAATGCGCTGCAGCGGCCAAAGCGGTTCTTCGGGGCGGCACGGAATATCGAAGAGGGTGGGTCGCTGACCATCATTGCGACGGCGCTGATTGATACGGGCAGCCGGATGGACGAGGTGATCTTTGAAGAGTTCAAGGGCACCGGCAACAGCGAGATCGTGCTGGACCGCAAGGTCGCGGACAAGCGGGTCTTCCCGGCGATGGACATTCTGAAATCCGGAACGCGGAAGGAAGATCTGCTGGTGGACAAGGTCGATCTGCAGAAGACTTATGTGCTGCGGCGGATTCTGAACCCGATGGGTACCACGGATGCGATCGAGTTCCTGATCGGGAAGCTGAAGCAGACGAAATCCAATGCGGATTTCTTTGATTCGATGAACAGCTGACAACAAGAGGGCGGGTGTCATGGACACGATTTTCGCCCTCGCCTCGGGGCGGGGCCGTGCGGGCGTTGCGGTCATCCGTATTTCAGGGCCGCAGTCGCATGACCTGATCCAGGCGCTGACGGGGTCGGTGCCGCCGTTTCGGAAAGCCAGCCTGCGGAAGGTGGTTTTCGAGGGGGATGAGTTGGATGTCGCCTTGGTGCTGGCATTTGAGCGGGGGGCCAGCTTTACCGGTGAAGACAGTGCCGAAATCCACGTGCATGGCGGACTGGCCGTGATTTCGGCGGTGATGCGGGCTTTGGCCAGCTTTGCCGGGGTGCGGATTGCCGAGCCGGGGGAGTTTACCCGGCGTGCGCTGGAGAACGGGCGCATAGAGCTGTTTGAGGTTGAGGGTCTGGCGGATCTTATTGATGCCGAGACGGAAGCGCAGCGGAAACAGGCGCAGCGGCTGTTGTATGGTGATTTTGAGCGGAAGGTGGCGCGGTGGCGGGAGGATATCCTGCATGCCTCGGCCCTGATTGAGGCGACGGTTGATTTCGCGGATGAGGATGTGCCGCAGGATGTCTGGCCGGAGGTGACAACACGGTTGTTTGCCGTCTTGGGCGATTTGCGGACGGAGCTTGCCGGTGCGCAGGCCGCGGAACGTGTGCGCCATGGATTCAACGTTGTGCTGATGGGGCCGCCGAATGTCGGGAAGTCGTCTTTGATCAACAGATTGGCGGGTCGCGATGCGGCGTTGACCTCTGCCCTGCCCGGGACGACACGTGATGTGATCGAGGTGCGGATGGATCTGGCGGGGCTGCCGGTCACGTTGTCTGACACAGCGGGACTACGTGACACTGCAGACGCGCTGGAGGCGGAGGGCATTCGGCGCGCACGGCGGCATGCGGCCGAGGCGGATCTGCGGCTGCTTGTTCTGGATGCGGCGACCAAGGACTGGGCGGATGATGGTGTTGGGGCGGACCTGTTGGTGGCGTCGAAGGCTGATCTGGGGTGGCGGCCGGAGGGGTGGATTGCCGTGTCGGCCCTGACGGGTGAAGGCATGGAGGCGTTGGTCGCGGCGATCTTGAAAAAGCTAAATGGTGTCGCTGTGACAGCTGGGGTCGTCATACATGAACGGCATCGGGAGGTTGTTCAAAGGGCGGCGGATGGTTTGGAGGATGTGCTCGGTCGGATTGCGACATCCCGGGAACCGGAGCTTCTTGCCCGCGATCTGCGGTCGTGCCGTTTGTCATTAGAGGCTATGATTGGAAGAATCGGTGTTGAGGATCTTTTGGGGAAGATTTTTGGCCGTTTTTGTATCGGGAAGTAGGAGCGTTTCACGTGAAACACTATGATGTTGTCGTGATTGGTGGCGGGCATGCAGGCACAGAAGCGGCAGCCGCATCTGCGCGGCGTGGTGCGAAGACCGTTCTCATCACCCTGAAGGCCGATACGATTGGTGCCATGTCGTGCAATCCGGCGATTGGGGGCCTTGGCAAGGGTCATCTGGTGCGCGAAGTTGATGCGCTGGGCGGGATCATGGGGCTGGCGGCAGATGCGGCGGGCATTCAGTTCCGGCTGTTGAACCGCAGCAAGGGGCCAGCGGTTCAGGGACCGCGTGTCCAGGCAGATCGCGCCTTGTACCGAAGCGCGGTACAGGCGGCACTTAGGGCACAGCAAAATCTGGACATTGTCGAGGGTGAGGTCGTCGCATTCGGCCTTTCAGCAGCCCGCGGCGTGACGGGTGTTGATCTTGCGGACGGCCAACAGATTTCGACGCGCGCGGTTGTCCTGACGGCCGGTACGTTCCTGAACGGACAGATTCATATTGGTGATACCTCCTGGAGTGCGGGGAGAATGGGAGAGGCGCCGTCGGTTCGTCTTGCATCACAGCTGTTGGATATGGATTTGGGTCGCGGGCGGCTGAAAACCGGAACGCCCCCACGGATTGATGGCAGGACGGTTGATTGGGACTGTCTTGAAAAACAGCTTGGTGATGATGAGCCCACATTCTTTTCGTTCTTGTCACGGTCACTGACCGCCACCCAGACATTCTGCGGTGTGACGGAAACTAATGAGCGTACACATGATATTGTCAGACGCAACCTTGGCAGGTCTGCCATGTACGGCGGGCATATTCAGGGCGTGGGGCCGCGCTACTGCCCGTCCCTGGAAGACAAGGTTACGCGATTCGCCGACAAAAAAAGCCATCAGATCTTTCTGGAACCAGAGGGACTGAACGACACGACGGTTTATCCCAACGGTATTTCGACGTCATTGCCCGCTGATGTGCAACGCGAGTATGTCAATACAATCAAGGGGTTGGAAAAGGCGCATATCTTGCAGCCGGGTTATGCGATTGAGTATGACTATTTCGACCCGAGGGCGCTTCGTGCGACGCTCGAAACGAAATCTGTCGCGGGTCTTTTTTTTGCAGGCCAGATCAACGGGACCACAGGCTATGAAGAAGCCGCGGCGCAAGGCCTGGTTGCGGGCGCGAATGCGGCTGCGCGCGCCCTAGGTGCGGCTGAACTTCTGCTGAGCCGGACACAGGCTTATATTGGCGTGATGATCGATGATCTGGTGAGCCACGGTGTTTCGGAACCATACCGGATGTTCACCTCCCGGGCGGAATTTCGGTTGTCCATCCGGGCGGACAATGCGGATCAGCGACTGACCCCGATAGGCTGTGACCTTGGGCTTGTCGACGATGTGCGCAGTGCCAGCTTTCACGACAAAATCGAGCGCCTTCATGATGGGGAGCGCCTTCTGAAGCAGACACGCGTGCTGCCGCGGGAATTGGAATATCTGGGGATCACGGTGGCGTCGAATGGCGCTGCAAGGACCCTGTACCAGGCCTTCTCGCTTCCAGGCATGACAGTTGACGTCATGGCGCAGATGAATGCCGATTTTGCGCAGTTGCAGAAGTCCGATCAGGTGCAACTCGCAACACAGGCGGTTTATGCGCCCTATATCATCCGGGAACGCGAAGAGGTTTCTGCAATAATGCGGGATGAAAAGGCGCATTTGCCGCCTGACATTGATTATAGCGCAATCGGCGGCCTGTCTGCGGAGTTGAAGCTGAAGCTTGCATCGGTAAGGCCGACATCGCTTGCCGATGCAAAGAAAATCGAAGGAATCACACCGGCGGCGGTCGTGATCCTTCTGGCACACAGTAAGGGCTTGAAACGCTTCGGATTGACAGGGTAGGGCAGATCAACGTGGCAAAACATGTTTCACGTGAAACATCGGCGCGTCTTGAAATCCTGTCAGCCCTTCTGTCAAAATGGAACCGATCCCTGAATCTTGTGGCGAAGGCAACGATTTCAAGTATCAGCACAAGGCACATCGAAGACTCAGCACAGCTGGTGCGGTTTCTGCCGCCAGATGCCAGAAGGTGGGTTGATATGGGGTCCGGCGGCGGCTTTCCTGGCCTTGTCGTCGCGGCAATCCTGTCGGATCTGCAGCCGGAATGCAAAATGATCCTGATCGAAGCTGATAAGAGAAAAGCTGTCTTTCTACGCGAGGCGGCCCGGCACATGGCTATTTCTGTCGCGGTGCATGATGCCCGCGTCGAAACCATGCCACCGCTTGGTGCGGATGTCGTTTCGGCGCGTGCGCTGGCCGCAATGCCGACCTTGTGCGCATATGCGCAGCGGCATCTTCTGCCCGGCGGCACTGCGCTTTTCCTGAAAGGTGCAAATCATCAGGCGGAAATTGACGATGCGACCGCGCAAGGATGGCGCTTTGACGTCACAGCGCATAAGAGCGTGACAGATCCGGATGGGGCGATCCTTGAACTCAGGAATATACAACATGACCTTGGATAGCGCGAAGGCGACCCCGCGTGTGATCGCAGTGACCAACCAGAAGGGCGGCGTCGGCAAGACCACGACCACGATCAATCTGGCGGCCGCGTTGGCCGAACAGGGCCACAAAACGCTGATCATCGATCTTGACCCGCAGGGCAATGCCTCAACCGGTCTGGGGATTGAGCTGAAGGATCGCGCCCTTTCAACCTACGATCTGTTGCTGGGAAACGGCCCACATGCCGATATGCTGCGGGCGACGACGGTCAAGAACCTGAGTATCATTCCCGCAAATGCCGATCTCGCATCGGCCGACCTCGATCTCTCGGCCAGATCGGGACGGATGATGGCATTGAAGGGCGCGCTGCAGACACCTGAGATTGAAGCTTCTCGTTTCGACTATATCCTCGTCGACTGCCCCCCATCGCTCAGCCTGCTGACCCTGAACGCGCTTGTCGCCTGCAACACCGTCCTCGTTCCGCTGCAGGCCGAATTCTTTGCCCTCGAAGGTCTTTCGCAGCTTCTGCTGACGATCCGCGAGGTGCGTCAGAACGCCAACCCCGATCTTCGGCTCGAAGGGATCGTGATTACGATGTTTGATGGCCGCAACAGGCTGGCCCAGCAGGTCGAAGAGGATGTGCGCAAGGCAATGGGTGTTCTTGTCTTCAAAACCCGCATTCCGCGCAATGTCCGGCTCAGCGAGGCCCCTTCTTTTGCTGTGCCGGTTCTGGTCTATGATACCCTTTCAAAGGGAAGTAAGGCCTATCGTGCGCTCGCGATCGAGGTCGATAAGCAGCGTCAGATTGCAGGAAGGGGAAACCGATAATGGAACGCAAACCCGAAAGCCGTGGTCTGGGGCGTGGGCTCTCTGCGCTGATGTCCGAGACCCATCTTGATCCCGCATCCGCACAACCGGTGCGGGCGGATCAAAGCATCGCGATTGAAAAGCTGGTCCCCAATCCGCTTCAGCCGCGCAAGGATTTCGATCCCGCCGCCCTCAAGGATCTCGCCGATTCGATCCGGGTGAAGGGCATTATCCAACCGCTGATCGTCCGTCCTGCCGCGATATCCGGAACCTATCAGATCGTCG
>JAAFHS010000182.1 GCA_013298485.1 Rhodobacterales bacterium | reverse complement strand
CGAGAACTTCACTTCCGAAAAGTAATCTTCCAGCGTGCCGTAGGCGGCTGTCATTTCGGCTGCAGGCACCAGATAGCCCGAGGTGGAGTTCGGTTCCGCAAAGGCAAAGCTCTTGCCCTTCGCATCTTCGATCGAGGTGATTCCAGAGTCCGTTTTTGCGAAGGCAATCGAATAATAGCCGGTCGAACCGTCGACGTTTTGCGTGGTCAGCGTAACATCAACCGCCTCCGGATCCGTCAGGTAGATTTTGGCATAGGCTGACGGCCCCAGAAGGGCATAGTCGATCGTGCCACCGAGCATGCCCTGGATCACGCCATCATAGTCGGCAGGCGTGAACAGCTTCACAGGCACGCCCAGCGCCTCTTCAACCTTGGCGCGGAAGCATTCGTTCGCAGTCATCCGGTCCTGCGCGTTTTCGCCGCCCAGGATACCGATGTTGAACTCCGTGATCGCATCCTGCGCGAGGGCAGGCGTCACCAGGGTGGTCGTTGCAGCCAGTACAGCAAGCAGTTTTTTCATTTTTCGTCTCCGGTTAAAAAAAGACCCCGCAGCGGGGCCCTTTGGCAAAAACATCAGGTTTCCAGCAGGGTGCGGGCGTAGGCATCATCCCGCGGCAGCGTGTCGATCGAAGTGGATGTTGCGGCTTCGGAAAACGATGCATCTGCCCCGTAGATGTCGCGCGCCACGCCCGTCGTCAGCTGGTCCGGCACCCCGTCAAACACGATCCGCCCGTCGCGCATCCCGATCACCCGATCACAGTAACGCCGCGCTGTGTCCAGGGTATGCAGGTTCGCAATCACCATGAGCCCGTCTTCTTCGTGAATACGGCGCAGCGTATCCATCACGATCTGCGCATTCATTGGGTCAAGGCTGGCGATGGGTTCATCCGCGAGAATGATCTTGGGGTCCTGCATCAGGGCGCGGGCAATGGCGACGCGCTGCTGCTGGCCGCCTGACAGCGCCTCGGCCCGTTTGGGTGCCTGTTCTGCAATGCCCAGACGTTCAAGGATATCCAGCGCCCGCAGGATATCAGCGCGGGGCCAGAGGTTGAACATGGTCTGAAAGGTGGAACGGCGGTTCAGGATGCCATGCAGGACGTTCGAGGCGACGTCCATCCGCGGCACCAGGTTGAACTGCTGGAAGATCATCGCGCAGTGCGACTGCCAGGTGCGGGCCTCGGCCCCCTTCAGGGCCAGCACGTTGCGGCCATCAACCAGAATTTCGCCCGAGGTTGCGTCCGTCAGACGGTTCATCATGCGCAGGAAGGTCGATTTGCCCGCGCCGGAACGCCCGATAATGCCGACAAATGCCGGGCGATCGATGGCGAAGCTGATCGCATCAACTGCCACCTTCTGTCCGAACAGACAGGTCACCCTCCGCACATCGAGCATGTTACTGGCAGTCCTCCCCAATCGATCAGACACCGCTAGTCGGCCACCGTGACAGCCGTTTTGCGGATATGTGAAGGTTTGACGACGCGCCTCAGCGCGCCGGAATATAGAGTACCCCGTACTGCGCATAGCCGCGCGCACGCGCAGCGCAGACAGACGTGCCGCCAACCTTTGCCGCCGTAACGGCGAGTGCATCGTCAAGGCCGGTCCTCGGGGTGACGTGAAACTTTGCAAGCCATCCGTGCAACGCCGTGCGAAACCAGTCCGGCAATCCCGACTGGTTTCCGAAATCAACCACGTGCAGCTGTCCGCCCGGGGCCAGATGCCGGGCAGCCGTCTCCAACGCCGCCGTCCAGTCCGGGATCATCGACAGGCTGTAGGACAGGATGATGCGGTCGAACGCGGCCACGCCGAAAAGCTGCTTTGCATCAAACGTGCAGGCATCCGCCCAGGCAAGGATCGCCCTGCGGCCCATCTTCGCCCGTGCCGATTGCAGCATTTCACTCGAAATATCAAGACCATATAGCCTGCATTGCGGATAGCGGCGTGCAACTTGCGCCAGGTTGCGCCCTGTGCCGCAGGCCACCTCGAGCACGCGGGCATCCCCCGGCGGCGCCAGATCGGCGATCAGATGATCGCGCCCCAGAAGATAGTATCGCCGCGTGACATCATAGATCAGCCGCTGATACCGATAGTTGGCATCCATCAGGTCTGCATGTGCGTCGGCGCGATCAGACATGCCGTCAACCCCGTCTGCGATAGACATGAAAGCCGCCATAGATTGCCGAACGGTCGTTCGCAAAGCCGCGCGCCGACTCCGCCGCGTCATAGCGCCAGCGATCAAGGATCGCCGCATCCACGCGGCCCGGCAGGATATCGGCCGCCCCGCCGGTGCGGAACACAACTGTCGCATCCGTTGCCGCCGTGCGCGTGATTTCGCGCCACAGCGCGTTCAACTGCGCATCGGTCATCCAGTCCTGCGCATCCAGCAACGCATAGCCATGCTTTGATCCGGCAGGCTCTTCGGCAAGCTGGTCGGTCAGCGACCGGTTCAGCACCCGCACGCCCGCCGCACCCGCGCGAACTGCATCGAAATGCCCGGGCTCCAGATAAGGCGGCACAGACCGCCCGGCATCGCGGGCATAGCCGCGCCCGAAGGCTTGCGCTGCGAAGTAGTTCTGCCGGATCGGAAAGTCGCAGATCAGCTTGCGTACCCGCTCGCGCAGGACCGGGATCACGTCACCGCCGCCATCCGCAGCCAGCTTGTCATACTGCGCGGGCGGAATGCCAAGGCCGAACAATGACGCCCGCCGCCGCGCCAGAAACCGCACCAGCCGCATGTCGAACAGCGGGGCCACCTTGGTGTCAAAAAACACCTTCTGTGCATCGGTCGTCGGTGCCGCCAGCAGCGGCCTGAAATCAACGCGCCCCAGGCGTGCAACCAGATGCACCACGCCCAGAAACCGTCCCAGCAGGCCGAACTTGTAAAACCCCCGTTCGAACTGCGTGATCCGCCGGCGCGCGATTCCCGCCTCCCAGAAGGTGCGGCTGTCCGGGTCCAGATGTGGGGCGATGTATCGGTCATAATTGCGGGTATTGGCGGGCAGGTCCGCCTTGCCAAAGAAATCGTCAAAGCACGCATGGTCTGGCAACTGCAGTGCTGCTGCAAGTTTCAACCGCACCAAAGCCACGTGTGCGGGTGACAGATCAACTGCCAGGATCGCATGTGGCCGTGCAGTCAGATAGGACATCACGTTGCAGCCGCCTGATGCGATGCACACAAGGTTGTGCGCGGGCCCGATCTTCAACGCGGCCATGTCGACCACGGGGTCTTCCCATATCTGCGGATAGACCAGCCCGTGAAACAGACGCGAGAACAGCCGCTCCAGCAGACCGTCCCGGCTCAGCGCCGTGTTCTGGTGCACCGCGGCACCAAGCTGGGCTTCCATCGTGGGGATGTATGTCATGCCTTATGCCGCCTCTTTCCTGCGTTTGCGCCGCGTTCGGCCCTGTGCTGCCACTTGCTCTTCCGTCAATTCCAATGTCTGCATCACGCGTTGCATGCGCTGCCGCGCCGCCCAGTCGATCAGGTGCAGCGAGCCGTCGAAATGCTCGACCACCGCAGTGCAGCTTTCCACCCAGTCGCCGGTGTTCACATAGTCGATCCCGTGCAGCTTGCTGATATTGGCCGCATGGATGTGCCCGCAGATGATGCCATCAAAACCACCGGTCTTGGCCTCGTTGGCCAATACCTTTTCGTATTCGCTGATGAAGTTGACCGCGCGCTTGACCTGCTGCTTGGCCCAGTTCGACAAAGACCAATATGGCCCGCCCCAATAGTGACGGACCTTGTTGACGAGCGTGTTAAGCCAAAGTGCGAATTCGTAGGCGTGATCGCCCAGATGGGCCAACCACTTGGCATTGACGACAATCGAGTCGAACTGATCGCCATGCGTCACCAGAAACCGTCGGCCGTCTGCGGTGGTGTGTTCGGCCGTGTGCATAACCTCGATCCCGCCGAAGTGGGTTCCAAGGTAGGATCGCAGCCATTCGTCATGATTGCCGGGGATAAAGATGATCCGCGCCCCGTCATGCGCCTTTGCCAGCAGTGCCTGCACCACATCATTGTGGCTTTGCGGCCAGTGCCAGTCGCGCTTCAGCCGCCAGCCGTCAACGATATCGCCAACCAGATAAATCGTTTCGGCGTCACTCTTTTCCAGAAAGTCCAGCAACATCCCGGCCTGGCAGCCGCGTGTGCCCAGATGGCAATCCGATATGAACAAACTGCGGTATTTCAAGACGAGCCTCATACCATATCTTGCAGTCAATCATGACAGCGAATGACGACAATCATGTAACTGTGGTCGTGTTTCGGCATGCAATTCTGACCCCGCCGAGGTTCTGTCATTCCATGCGTTGCTGCCGAGCGGACGGAAGGAAGATGACCCGGGTGGACACGATCACGCGGGCCCGGCGGATTTCTCACGTTCAGGGCTGACCCCCGATGGCGCAAAGGGGCTCAGCTTTGCGCGCCGATTGACAACCGCGATGGCTGTGACCCACTTTATCAGATGGCCTTAGCAGTAATTTGTTGATGGCCAAAGGATCCAACTCATCTGACAGGCATTGGCAGGAGTGTGCCATCACATTGCAGCAACCAGATCCGGTTCGGTGATGACGATCGGCACCCAAAGAAGCGGTGATTCAATGAACACAAGGTTGCGGGCGCCTTGACCGAGCCGCTCAGTCGACAGAACTCTGTTCGTTACGCATCAAAAATCCCAGATCATGATGATGGGACAGAGGTTGGCAACAGATGCGTGGGATATGAAGTTAGTTACCTGAAACAATACATTGGTCCGGGCGTGATGGTGGAGCCGAGGAGGATCGAACTCCTGACCTCGTCATTGCGAACGACGCGCTCTCCCAACTGAGCTACGACCCCAACGCGCCTTTATCTGGCGAGGCGCATCTGTTTTGTGAAGGATCAGGGGCCCGGTCAGCCAAGCGCCCAGAAGGCCAGTGCATACGCGGCGGCACCGGCGAATGTCGCCCCGGCGACGGATCGGAAGACCGCGAAGGCCGCACAGACCGCGGTTAGGCCTGCCACAAGCGCGCCTGCATCCTTCGGCAGCACCTTCAGGCCAGGCAGGATCGACGCCACAAAAAGGGTGCAGATGGCGGCGGGGCCAGTCGCGGCAAGGAACCGCGACATGAGGCCATCGGGGTGCCCTGCGGAAAGATCGAACCGCAAGGGCAGAAACCGGAATGCCCAGTTTGCCACCCCCGCCATCAGGGCGATGATCAGGATATCGAGGTTCATGCCGCCCGCCGCATCAGGCCTGCCAGCGCGCCACAGATCATCCCGGCCAGGATGCCGCTTGTCGGCGACAGCGCCAGCGTGCCTGCAATGGTCGCACCGGCCGCGATCACCACGACCGGCACCTGCCGCCGCGACAGGATCGACAGCAGCAGCGCCAGAAACAGCGCAGGCAGCATGAAACCAAGCCCCGCGTTCACCGCGGGATATGCCGCCAGCGCACCACCCCCCGCGACCGCACCAAGTGCCGTCCCGCCGACCCAGGCCGCATAGGGCAAGGCACCCAGACCGCACATGAAGGCTTCGGAAAATCTGCGGCCGCGCGCAAGCTCTCCCAGGGCCTGACCGAAGACCTCATCCGTCAGCCCCCAGGCCCAAGCCCAAGCGTGGCGCGTGCGGGCAGCGGCACCTGCGCGTTTCATCAGGGACGGGCCGTAAAGCACATGCCGCACATTCATCGCGATCAGCGTGAAGGCCGCCACCAGAACCGGCGCACCGGACGTGATCAGTGCGACGGCCAGAAACTGCGACGCCCCCGCATAGATGATCAGCGACAGCGCAACAGCCTCGCCCGCCGCAAGGCCCGCCTGCGTGGCCGCCACGCCAAAGGAAAAGGCGATCGGCAGATATCCCAGCATGATGGGAAAGGCCGCGACAAGCCCGTCACGGAATGTCGCGCGATCCGGTGTCGGCACGTCCCCCTACTCTGCCGCCTCCATATAGCTTTCCAAGGGCGGGCAGGTGCAGACCAGATTGCGGTCGCCATAGACGTTGTCGACGCGGCCAACAGGCGGCCAGTATTTGTCGACCCGGAAGGCACCGGGCGG
>JAAFHS010000181.1 GCA_013298485.1 Rhodobacterales bacterium | reverse complement strand
TATCGCATCTGGTGATCGGGGTGGGGGTCAATCTGATTGCGGCACCCGATGCCGGGTTGATCGAAGAGGGGGCATTGCCCCCCGTCACGCTGCTGGCGGAGACAGGCAGGCGCGTGGCCCCGGAGGCGATGCTGGATGCCCTTGCCATGGCCTTTGCGCAGTGGGAGGCGGTTTTTGTGACAACCGGTTTCGCGGCCATCCGCGCGGCCTGGCTGACACATGCGGCGCATCTGGGCCAGCCGATCCGGGCACGCACGGGGACGGCCACCCATCATGGCACGTTCCGCACGATTGATGATAGGGGCGCGCTGATCCTGGCCACGGCGGAGGGCACCCTTGCCATTCCGGCGGCAGACGTGTTTTTCTGACGACCCGAAGTGGAGTGACCCCATGCTGCTTGCCATCGACTGCGGCAATACCAACACCGTTTTTTCGATCTGGGATGGCGTGCGGTTCATCGCGACCTGGCGCATCGCCACGGATCATAAACGCACGGCGGATGAATATTTCGTCTGGCTGTCCTCGCTGATGATGATGACGAAAACCGAGGCGCTGATCGATGCGGCCGTCATCTCATCGACCGTGCCGCGCGTGGTGTTCAATCTGCGGGTGCTGTGCAGCCGGTATTTCGACTGCCGCCCGCTGGTGGTGGGCAAGCCCGAATGCCGCCTGCCCGTGGCGCCGCGGGTGGATCTGGGCACGACGGTGGGGCCGGACCGGTTGGTCAATACGGTAGGCTCGCACGACCGGCATGGCGGCGATCTGATCGTGGTGGATTTCGGCACGGCGACGACGTTTGACGTGGTGGATATCGACGGGGCCTATGTGGGCGGCGTGATCGCACCGGGGGTGAACCTGTCGCTTGAGGCGCTGCATATGGCGGCAGCCGCGCTGCCGCATGTCGATATCACCAAACCGCAGCATGTGATTGGCACGAATACGGTGGCCTGCATGCAGTCAGGCGTGTATTGGGGCTATATCGGTTTGATCGAAGGCATCGTGCGCGAAGTGCGCCGGGAACGCCCGCGGCCGATGAAAGTCATCGCCACAGGGGGCCTTGCGACCCTTTTCGCGCAAGGAACGGACCTTTTTCACGCGGTTGAGGATGATCTGACCATGCATGGTCTGGTCCTTATCCACGCATTTAACACAGAACAGGATCACTGAATGAGCACGAACCGACTGATTTACCTGCCCCTTGGCGGGGCGGGCGAGATCGGAATGAACACATATGTCTATGGCTATGGCCCGGCGGACAAGGAACGTCTGATCGTTGTCGATCTGGGTGTGACCTTTCCGGATATGGACAGCAGCCCCGGCGTTGATCTGATCATGGCCGATATCGCCTGGCTGGAGGCGCGACGCGACCGGATCGACGGGATTTTCATCACGCACGGGCACGAGGACCATATCGGCGCCCTTGGCCATCTGTGGCCGAAGCTGAAGCGCCCGGTTTTTGCGCGTAAATTCACAGGGCTGCTCGGCAAGCTGAAGATGGACGAATACGGGCTGCCCGCCGATGCGCTGACCATTGTGGCCGCGCGCCCGCATGTGGTGGAGGCGGGGCCGTTCAAGGTGCAGTTCGTGCCGATCAGCCATTCGATCCCGGAATGTTCGATGCTGATCATCGACACGCCTGCGGGGCGGATCGTGCATACGGGCGATTTCAAGCTGGACGCGACCCCGGTAGTGGGCGAAGGCTGGGACGAGGCGGCGATGCGCGCAATTGCCGCCGAGATGCCGGTCAAGGTGCTGGCCTGCGATTCGACGAACGTGTTTTCTACCCATGCGGGGCGATCGGAATCCACGCTGCGCGACCCGATCCGTGATCTGGTCAAGGGGCGTCGTGGCATGGTGGTCGCGACCACGTTCGCATCGAACATCGCGCGGCTGAAAACCCTTGCGGATGCGGGGATTGCGGCGGACCGGTCGGTCTGCCTGCTCGGTCGCGCGATGAAGAAGATGGTCACGGCGGGGACGGAAGCGGGCATCCTGCCGGACTTTCCGCGCACCATCAGCCCGGAAGAGGCGCTGGAGGTGCCGCGCGGCAACCTGATGCTGATCGTGACGGGCAGCCAGGGCGAACGGCGCGCGGCGTCGGCGCAGCTGGCACGGGGGAAATATCTGGGGTTCGAGTTGAAAGAGAACGACATGTTCCTGTTCTCGTCCAAGACGATTCCGGGGAACGAACGGGATGTGCTGAAGATCATGAACGCGCTGTCGGAAATGGGCGTGGATGTGCAGGATGATGCAGGCGGTCTGTACCACGTCTCGGGCCACGCGAACCGGCCGGACCTTGAGACGGTGCACCAGATTCTGAAACCCGCGATCCTGATCCCGATGCACGGCGAGCATCGGCATCTGCGCGAACATGCAAGGCTTGGCAAGGCCGCCGGGATCGCGGCGGAGATCGTGGTCAATGGGATGATGATGGATCTGTCGGGCAACCGGCCGCAGGTCGCGGAGTATATCGAGACGGGGCGGACCTATCTGGATGGCACGGTGCTGATCGGGGCGATGGACGGGGTGATCCGCGACCGCATTCGCATGGCGCTGAACGGGCATGTGATGGTGACGGTCATCATGGATGAAGATGATGCGGCCATGGGCGATGCCTGGGTCGAGGTGATGGGACTGCCGGAACAGGGCAAGTCGGGTGCGGCCCTGGCGGATACGCTGGAGCGTGAGCTGACGGCGTTTCTGAATACCGCGGGGGCAAAGGTGCTGCGCGACGACGACAAACTGGATGAGGCGCTGCGCCGGGTGGTGCGGCAGATCACGGTGGAGGAAATCGGCAAGAAGGTTGAGGTCACGGTGGTGGTCAGCCGCCTGAGCGAGGGCTGAACCGGACAGAAAGGCCGAAAATTGACGGCTGTCAATTTTCGGCTTTTCCATTTGTTTTCAATATTATAAAAAGTTATCCACAGGCATTTTCAACCTTTTGTTAACCTATCGCCGCAGCCGCGTGGACAACGAGATATGGCTGGCCTTGCGGTGCTGACGTTGTACAGCGCAGCGTGTTCCGGTGTCATGAAATCCTGACTTGTTGGCCGCTTGCGTTCCAGTGTAGGCGTTGCAGGTGAGGCCTGGGCCGGATCAGGAGCAAGATATGAGCGCCAGTACCAAGACAAAGGACGCGGATGCGGCGCGGGCCAGACGCTGCTGGTTGCTGCCCGCCGTGTTGGGATTGGTCGCGGTACTGACCGCCGTCTGGTTCATCCGCGCTGCGATGTGGCCCTGCGGCGCGCTGGATGGATCAAGCGGTTGCCGATCGCGCGTGGCGCTGGACCTTGATGCAGCAGGGTTGCAGGCGGCAACGGCACGCGTCGGATGGGTGGCCTTTGATCTGGGGCCGGAGGCAGAGACGGCGTTGTTGGCAGCCTTTGGCCCCACCGCGGCAGGCAGGCGCGGGGTACTGGCGCTGTTCGATACGCAAACCGGGGCGTTGATCCGGCTGCTGCATGCAGAAGATTTTCCTGACGACTATCCCGGCAGTTGGAATGAAGTGGTGGCAGCGCTGTCACCCGACGGCAGGCGGGCAGCCGCCATGCTTCGCGGTGGTGGTGACGACGATGCTCCATGGCCGCTGACCATCTACGACACGATCAGCGGCGCGGTGCTGCATAGGCTGCCCGGGCATGGCCCGAACTGCGTTTCGATGCTGGATTTCAGCCCGGACGGGACAAAATTGCAGTGTGGATTCACGGTCCACGATCTTGAAACCGGCCAGGTGTCATCGGCGCTTGATGACAATCGCATGGTGCTGCCGATGTATGCGGATTTTCCGCCGGGGGCCCGCGCGCCAGATGGCACGGTTGTGCGATCATATGATCTGCCATCGGGCACGGAAATTTTTGAGGCCAATGCCAGAATTTTTGAGGACAATGCCAGCATGCACTTTGCGCCAGACAGTATCGGCCTTTTGGAGGTGTGGCAGGCTCGCCATGAAAACCGCGGTCAGCGGTGGTGGACGCCATCGGTGTTTCGATATCTGGCAGGTGTTGGTGTTTGGGATGGGCAGAGCAAGACCTTGCTGCGCCGCATTTATGCGAATGAGCGATATCAGGTCAGCGCCTGGGCGCGGGATGGCGGCTATTTCGGCTTTGTCAGCGATGATTTTCACCTGACGGTATTCCGGCGGTAAGGCCAAGGCCAGACCGCCGGGTCCTTTCAGCCTTCAGTGCCGGTTGACGGCTCTTCTTCCGTATCATCAGGCGTGGGGTCCGGCAGGCGGAAGCTGCGCAGGATGAAGTCTGGCACATGGTCACCCATGCCGACGACGGAGGGCCCGCGATCTTCGCGGCGATAATCGCGGCGGTCATCACGACGGGGTTCGCGGTCATCGCGGCGTGGTTCCACCCGGTCTTCATTCCGCTCGCGCCGGGGTTCGCGGCGATCTTCGCGGCGGTCTTCACGCCGATCCTCGCGGCGCGGTTCTTCGCGTGCGGGCGCTTGTGCGGGTGCCACTGCCGCGACCTCGGCCACAGGCTCCATCGGCATTTCCGAGGTGCGGTCTTCCATCCGGGGCGCGCGGTCACGGGCGCTGCGGTCGCGGCCACCACGGCTGCGGGTGGGTTTTTCGGCCCTCTCTTCACGCGGGCGGTCGGCACCTTCGCCGGCCAGTTCCAGCCCTTCGGGCATCACACCGGCCGGGATGTCACGTTTGATCAGTGACTGAATCGCAGCCAGATATTTGGCATCGGAGGGCACCGAAATCGTATAGGCCTTGCCCAGACGCCCGGCACGCCCGGTGCGGCCAATGCGGTGGATGTAGTCTTCGGGATGCGAAGGCACATCGAAGTTGAAGACATGGCTGACGGCGGGAATATCAAGCCCGCGTGCGGCCACGTCGGATGCGACCAGCAGATGCACGGTGCCATCGCGGAAGCCATCAAGCGTTTTGGTGCGCACCGATTGATCCAGATCACCGTGGATGGGGGAGGCGTTAAAGCCATGCTGTTTCAGGGACTTGGCCACCACATCCACATCCATCTTGCGGTTGCAGAAGATGATGGCGTTGGTGCAGGCTTCACCTTCCGCGCGGATGATCGCGCGCAGGACGGCGCGCTTTTCGGTAAAGCTGCGGTCCTTGCGGGTGGGGGTAAAGCTGATCAGCTGCTGTTCGATGGTTTCGGACGCGGAGGCCTGGCGGGCCACTTCGACCTTGGCCGGATTGGTCAGGAAGGTATTGGTGATCCGCTCAATCTCGGGTGCCATGGTCGCGCTGAAGAACAGGGTCTGGCGGGTGAAGGGGGTCAGCTGGAAGATGCGTTCGATATCGGGGATGAAGCCCATGTCGAGCATGCGGTCCGCCTCATCCACCACCATGATCTGCACGCCGGTCAGCAGCAGCTTGCCACGTTCGAAATGATCGAGCAGGCGGCCGGGGGTGGCGATCAGCACATCGACGCCGCGGTCGATCAGTTTATCCTGTTCGCCGAAACTGACGCCACCGATCAGCAGGGCCTTGGTCAGTTTGGTGTGCTTGGCATAGGTTTCGAAATTTTCGGCCACCTGGGCCGCGAGTTCACGCGTGGGGGCGAGCACAAGGGAGCGTGGCATGCGCGCGCGGGCGCGGCCCTGGCCCAGCAGGGTGATCATTGGCAAAACAAAGCTTGCCGTCTTGCCGGTGCCGGTTTGGGCGATGCCAAGGACATCGCGGCCTTTCAGCGCCTCGGGTATCGCCTGCGCCTGGATCGGGGTCGGGGTTTCGTAACCGGCTTCGCTGACGGCTGTCAGCACGCGCGGGTCAAGCGCGAGATCGGAAAATTTGGTCATATGCGTCCTAAGTGGTGCGGGATCGGCCCGCACGGGTGAAGGGACGCATGTTTCCGGGCGTCCCGGCGTCAAAAATCCCCGGATGAGGATGGTATGGCGGTAAAGGAAATCGCACGGCACGTCAAGCGATGGTCGGAAAACCCTACCTTTCGCCATGTTGATCGGAAAGGCGGTTCATGCGATACTGAAAATATTGAAGTGATGTCCTTTTGAACGGTGGATGATTATGACCAGATTATTGATCGGGGCCGTTTTGGCCTT
>JAAFHS010000180.1 GCA_013298485.1 Rhodobacterales bacterium | reverse complement strand
GGCGAGCAGGGTTTCAAACATATCGGGGTAGTCGCCCATATCGCCCTTCAGGGCGTCAGGGGCTTGGCCGGTTTGCAGGATGCCGATCAGCATGGTGTGTGTCCTGTTGTTTCCGCAGCGTAATCCCGCGCCCCCTTGCGCGGCAAGGGGGCATGGGTTTGTCACACGGTATCGAGATACAACTCCACCCGTTCCGCCTCGGTCAACTCGGCGATGTAGTGGAGTTCCTGGCGTTTGGTCTGCACCAGATTGCGGATCAGTTCGGGGTGCAGGAAACGCGGCACGATGGCGCTTTGTTCAAACGCGTCGATCGCATGTTCCCAGTCTTCGGGGATCTGCGGCAGGTCTTCGACGACATAGGCGTTGCCGACGATGGGTGCGGGCGGGTCCATCTCGTTTTCGATCCCGTCGAGTGCTGCACCCAGAATGGTTGCCAGCATGAGGTAAGGGTTCACATCGCCCCCCGCCACGCGGTGTTCGATGCGCCGTGCTGCCGGGTTGCCCGCCGGAATCCGGATCGCGGCGGTGCGGTTCTCATACCCCCAGCAGATCGCCGTGGGCGCATGTTTGCCGGGGATCAGACGTTCATAACTGTTCTGGTGCGGGGCAAAGATCAGGGCAGAGTCGTGCATCGCGTTGATGCAGCCCGCCACGGCCTGACGCAGCAAAGCGGTGCCTTTGGGGCCGCCGCTGTCAAACACATTGTCACCATGTTCATCGACAACTGAAAAATGGGTGTGCAGGCCGGAGCCGGAGTATTCCGGATAGGGCTTGGCCATGAAACTGGCGGCGAAACCGTGACGGCGGGCCAGCCCCTTGACCAGCATCTTGAAGAGCCAGGCATCATCGGCAGCGCGCAGCGGATCGTCGCAGTGCATCAGGTTGACCTCGAACTGGCCAAGACCCGTTTCCGACGTGGTGGTGTCGGCGGGGATATCCATCGCCTCGCACGCATCATAAAGATCGGTGAAGAAGGTATCGAAGGCATCGAGTGCGCGGATCGACAGCGTCTCAGCCGCCTTGCGGCGCTTGCCCGACCGGGGTGATGCGGGCACCTGCATGGTCTTGCCGCTGTCGTCGATCAGGAAAAACTCCAGCTCCATCGCGCAGACGGGCGTCAGGCCGCGGGCCTTGAAACGGTCGACGACGGCGCGCAGGGCATGGCGGGGGTCGCCTTCGTAAGGCATGCCGTTTTCGCGGAACATCCAGATCGGTAGCAGGGCGGTGGGGGCCTCCAACCACGGCATCGGCATAAAGCCGCGTTCGGTGGGTTTCAGAACGCCATCGACATCGCCCTGTTCAAAAACCAGCGGACTGTCATCAATGTCTTCGCCCCAGATGTCGAGGTTCAGAACGGAGAAGGGAAAACGGGTGCCGTCTTTCACGACCTTGTCAGCGAAACGGGCGGGGACGCGTTTGCCGCGGGCCTGACCGTTCAGGTCGGCGGCCGCCACGCGGATGGTGCGCACATCGGGGTGCTTTCTCAGGTAGTCTTTCATCATGATACCGACGTTCCGGGCCGCCGGTTCGCCCGAACGGGGCGAAATCGGACCATGCCCTTGGTCCTTCCTTTTTTGTGATCATTTCCACGTTGTGACGCCCGCGGTGCGCGGCTTTGGGCCCATGCCCAACGAATTTGATCAAAACTTGGATACTATCGGATCACCTGCGGACGCAAGCGAATTCTGCTGCGCTGGTTCGAGGGCAGATGCCGGTTGAGATAGCGGTTCACGACCCCGAACAGCAGCGTCACCAGCAGCGTCAGCAGAATAAAGTACGTGCCGACAATGGGATAGGGGATGAAGGGGTTGAAGGTCTTGTCGGCGAAATAGTTGGCATAGTAAAGCGCGTCACCCTTCTGCTGAAAGGCGGGAAAGCCGGAAAAGAACACCAGCGTTGTCGCGTGAAACAGAAAGATCGCCTCGTTCGTGTAGGCGGGCCAGGCCAGGCGCAGCATGGTGGGCCACTGGATGCGGCGGAACTTGTGCCAGCCTGTGATGCCATAGGCATCGGCCGCCTCCAGGTCGCCGCGCGGGATGGAGCGCAGCGCGCCATAGAAAATCTCGGCCGAATAGGCGGCGGTGTTCAGGAACATCACGAACAGCGCACCGGCCCAGGCCTTGGTCGTCCAGGATGTGGCGACGGTAATGCCGAAGATCTCAAAACCCGCCTTTGGCAGCAGCTGCAGCGCCTCATACGCCAGAAAGAACTGGATGAACAAAGGGCTGCCACGGAAGACAAAGATGAACCATTCGGCGGGCTTGCGCAGCCAGGGGCTGCGGGCAGCGCGGGCCATGGCGATCGCGGTGGCAAGGACAAAGCCGAAGATCAGGGCGAGGATGCCGAAATAGAGGTTCCAGATCATGCCGGAGCCGATCAGGGTGACCTGCTGGCAGATGGTGAAATCCGAACTCGGCAGCAGGCGTTCGCCGATGCCCAGAGACCGCAGGCCGTAGGCCTGAATGGTTTCCCAGCAGGTCATGTGGCGGCCTTTCGCATCGCATCACCGGCCATGGTGGCCTGCCCCTGCGACAGGCGCGCGGTCAGGCGGCCCAGGACGATTTCGGACAGTTTGGTCATCACCAGATAGAACACCATCAGCCCGAGGAAGTAGTACAGCCGCCAGTCGGGATGCGGATAGGCATAGGCCTGGGTCTTGGCCCCGCCCAGTTCGCGTGCCCAGTAGACAATATCCTGCACGCCCAGCAGGAACAGGAGCGGCGTGGCCTTGATCAGGATCATCCACAGGTTCGACAGGCCGGGCAGGGCATAGGTCCACATCTGTGGCACCAGCACGCGGCGGAAGACCTGGCGATGCGACATGCCATAGGCCTCGGCGGTTTCAAGCTGCGCACCGGGTACAGCCTCCATCGCGCCGTAAAGGACATTGGCGGCAAAGGCCCCGAACACCAGCGCGAAGGTAAAGACGGCAAGGGCAAAGCCGTAGGCCTGATGCCAGCCCGCGGATGCGGTGCTGAGCGGGACTTTGGCGGCGGGGCAGACGCGGAATTCAAGACCCTTCCAGACGGGTTCGGTCCAGTCGGGGCATTGATACTGATGGTTGACCCATTCGATCCCCTGATCAAGCGCGATCACGAAAAACAGGAAGAACACGATATCGGGCACGCCGCGCACCATGGCGGTATAGGCCTTACCGATCCAGCGCAGCGGGGCGATGTGCGACCGTGCGGCGACCGCACCACCGAAACCGAACGCCATGGCCGCCGGGGCCGTGATCACGAGCAGCATCATGACGGTGACAAAGGACCAATAGAAATCAAGGTGCTTGCCTGTGGTCAGGTAGCACAGGGTCCAGTTCAGGCCCGACAGGGTGGATGGATCGGCACAGGATGCGAACATGGGGTGTGCGGCCCGCCGCAGGATGCGACGGGCCGCCCTTTCCGGATCAGAAGGTCGGTTTCATCAGAAGGTCAGGGCTTCGGCACCAAACCACTTGGTGATCATGGTATTCAGTGTGCCGTCCGCCTTCATCGCAGTGATGGCCGCGTCAAACTTGGCCTTCAGCTCGGTATCGGATTCGCGCAGGCCAAGGCCGACACCACCGCCAAGCGACACTTCATCGGCCAGAAGAACCAGCTCACCGCCCGATTCTGCGGCGACAGGCACAAGGTAGTCCTTGTCCGCGAATACGGCGTCTGCCTCGCCGTTGCGTACGGCGGCCACCGTTTCTTCGGGCGTTGCGAATTCCAGCAGGGTGGCGCCGCTTTCGGCGACATAGCCTGCCTGAATGGTGCCGGTCTGGGCTGCAATCACGCCACCCTTGTCTGCATCTGCCGTCAATGCCAGATAGGCCGATGATGCGGGCGGGATATAGTTCTGCGAGAAATCAATGACTTCATCGCGTTCGTCCGTGATCGACATGCCCGCCATGATGACGTCAAAGTTGCCCGACTGCAGGTTCGGGATGATGCTGTCCCAGGCGTTGGTGACCCATTCGCAGTTCAGCTCGGCCCGCTTGCACAGCTCATCGCCCAGCTCGCGTTCAAAGCCATCAACCTCGCCTGCGTCGTTGATGAAGTTGTAGGGGGGGTAGGCGCCTTCGGTGCCCATGCGGACAACGTCCTGGGCCAGTGCGGCCCCGGCGGTCAGGGCCAGCATGGCGGTTGTGAGGATAAGGTTCTTCATCGGTATCTCCCTTTTACGATATGAAGTCTTGAATTGCGTGGCGATGGCGCGGTCAGCACCCCTGCCGGATGTTCGTGCCCGCCGCCGGGCGATGCGGCCTGACGCAAGGCATCAGGCCCCCGTTGCGGAGAGAAATCCGCGCAGACGGTCGGTTTTGGGTGCGCCGAACAACTGCTCTGGCGCGCCTTCCTCTTCGATCTTGCCCTTGTGCAGGAAGATCACATGGTCGGACACATCTGCCGCCAGTTTCATGTCATGCGTGACCAGAATCATCGTGCGGCCTTCGTCGGCCAGCGCCTTGATGACCTTGACAACTTCCTGTTCCAGTTCGGGATCAAGCGCGGAGGTCGGCTCGTCAAACAGCAGGGCGCGGGGTTCCATGCACAAGGCCCGCGCAATCGCCGCGCGCTGCTGCTGCCCGCCAGACAATTGCGCAGGCCAGACGTCGCATTTCTCGGCGATGCCGACTTTCGCAAGGTAGTAGCGGGCCTTCTCTTCCACCTCGCCCGGGTCACGCTTCATCACGGTGACGGGCGCCTCCATCACGTTCTGCAGCACGGTCATGTGCGACCACAGATTGAACTGCTGGAACACCATCGACAGGTTGGTGCGCATCCGTGTCACTTGCGCGCGGTCTGCCGGATGACGGCGCAGGCCGTGGCCTTTCCAGTGCACGGCCTCACCCTCGAACAGGATATCGCCATCCTGACTGTCTTCCAGCAGGTTGCAGCAGCGCAGCAGGGTGGACTTGCCCGATCCGGAAGATCCGATCAGGCTGATGACATGGCCTTTGGGGGCGGTCAGATCGACGCCTTTCAGCACTTCCAATGTCCCATAGGACTTGTGCAGATTCCGGATCTGGATGACCGGCACGTCGGCTGGCGGAGCGTTCACGGCGTCTCGCTTGTTACTTCCCTGTTGCATGTGAATAGGCATAAGGTTTTGCGTCAATGCAACGCTCAAAGTGACGGAACCTTGCGGAACGGGCATCTATTTGCGCGATTTCCCTGCGCAGAATGCCTAGGCCGCCTGCGGTGTGGGCACGGCGAGATAGGCTGCGGTGGGAATGTCAACGAACCCGCGCAGGCGGGTGGCGGCACGGTCGGCGGGGGAAAGATCGGCAATGGCCTCGCTGACCACATCGAACCACAGGGCGGCATTGGTGCCCTTGGCCGCGATATAGGGCAGGCCGGGGGTGGGATCGGTGTAGCCGATGACCTTCACCTGATCTGCTGCGGGGTGATAGGTCTGCAGGAGTTCCCAGCTGAGCGCATCAAGGGCGGCCAGCGGTGCGCGCCCGTCGGCGACCGCCATCAGGGAATAGCGATGCCCGCCGGTTTTCAGGCGCGGTCGGATCACTTTGCCGCGCCCTGCCATATGGTGCAGCGGCGCGGCCCAGCCCGATTGTGAGACGGCCTCGTTATAGGCAAAGTCCGCGCCGTGAAAGTCATCCAGATGATCGCGCGGATCGTCTTTGCGGGTGATGAAAACGGATCGGTAATGGCCGGGCGGGCAGCCCTGCAGTCCATAGTCGGGCGTCCCGATCCGGGTGACCTTGTCGTGCAGCTGTGACCGGAACGGCAGGCCGCAGGTCTGGCTGAGGATCAGATCAGGCGACTGCCACAGGGCGAAAAGATCAGCCGTATCGCGGGTCAGACCCTGCGGTGCCCGCTGCCCCGCACGGCGCAGGCCATCGCGGAGCAGGGCCCAGAGCCGGTCATTCGCGGCCATCACGGGGGGCAGGTCATACATCGGCAGGGCGGCAATCATTCGCAGGCTTTCTGGCGGGCAAGCGCGCTTTGCACATCAGTCAGCCCCAGCAGATTGGCCACCAGGCGCAGCAGCCCGTCTTCCTGCGCATCGCGGTCGCCATCGGCCAGTGCGACCGACCACATCGCCTGCAAAAGGCCCATG
>JAAFHS010000018.1 GCA_013298485.1 Rhodobacterales bacterium | reverse complement strand
GCCTGCAACCTGGAACGTGCGCTGGCCGAAAGCTGCGATGTCTATTTTTACGAGATTGCCCAGAAGATCGGCATCGACAAGATGGCCGAGATGGGCAAAAGCCTTGGCCTCGGCACCCGGCACGATCTGCCGATGTCGGCCATCGCCGAAGGCACCATGCCCGACAAGGCCTGGAAAATGGCCAGCTACCAGCAGGACTGGCGCGTCGGCGATACCATCAACGCCTCCATCGGGCAGGGCTATGTGCTGACCTCGCCGCTGCAGCAGGCCGTGATGACCGCCCGCATCGCGACAGGGCGTGCCGTGGCACCCCGTCTGCTGCGCGCGATTGACGGCCAGCTTCTGCCGGTGCCCCCGGCCCCGCCCCTTGGCATCGACAGCTCAGTCCTGCGCGCCGTGCAGCAAGGGATGCACGAGGTCACCATGGGTGCGCGTGGCACGGCGAAATCATCCCGCATCGTGGATGAGACGATGATCATGGCCGGCAAGACCGGCACCAGCCAGGTGCGCAACATCACCACGGCCGAGCGTGCGCGCGGCGTCGTGTCAAACGACGATCTGCCGTGGGAACGCCGCGACCACGCGCTGTTTGTCGGCTATGCCCCCTATGACAACCCGAAATACTCCGTCTCGGTCGTTGTCGAACATGGCGGTGGCGGCTCGCTTGCCGCAGCCCCGATCGCGCGTGACATCATCCTGCGCGCCATGTCTGGCGGCATGCCGCCCCTTGAGGCCTACCCCCAGGATCAGCGTGGCCGGATGGAAACCCTGCTGAACGAACTCGTTCTGCGCCCGCCATCCGCACCCGAACCCGGTGCAAGCCGCGCATGAAGGGGGGCAAGACATGAGCTTTCTGGAATACCAGCTCAAGACGGTGCCGACCGGCCTGTCAAAGGTGTTCTTCGTAAACTGGGCGCTTGTCCTTGTCGTCACTGCCGTGGCAGCCGTTGGCTTTCTGATGCTGTATTCCGTGGCAGGCGGCGATCTTGACCCTTGGGCGCGCGATCAGATGCAGCGCTTTGGCGTCGGTTTCGTGCTGATGTTCATCGTGGCTTTCGTGCCGATCTGGTTCTGGCGCAACCTCGCAGGTGTCGCCTATCTTGTCTCCATCGCCCTGCTGCTGCTCGTCGAATTCTTTGGCGATGTGGGCATGGGCGCGCAGCGCTGGATCGACCTTGGCTTCATCCGCCTGCAACCGTCCGAGATGATGAAATTCACCCTCGTGATGATGCTGGCCGCCTATTACGACTGGCTGGATGCCAAGCGCACCTCGCGCCCGCTGTGGGTCGCGATCCCCGTTCTGATGATCCTGATCCCGACCGCCCTTGTCCTGATGCAACCCAACCTCGGCACGGCCATGATGCTGCTGATGGTGGGGGCCATCGTCTGTTTCGTCGCGGGCGTCAGTCTGTGGTACTTCGCCGCCGTCGCGGTGATGGCTGCGGGGGCCATCACCTCCGTCTTCACCCTGCGCGGCACACCCTGGCAGTTCCTGCATGACTACCAGTATGCCCGCATCGACACCTTCCTTGATCCCACCGCCGATCCGCTCGGTGCGGGCTACAATATCATCCAGGCCAAAATCGCGCTCGGCTCCGGCGGCTGGACAGGCAAGGGCTTCATGCAGGGCACGCAAAGCCGCCTGAACTTCCTGCCCGAAAAGCACACCGATTTCATCTTCACGACATTGGCCGAGGAATTCGGCTTTGTCGGGGCCTTCTCGCTCCTGCTGCTTTATGGCCTCATCATCCTGTTCTGCGTCGTCTCAGCGCTGCAGAACAAGGACCGCTTCGCCAGCTTGCTGACCCTTGGGGTCGCGGCCAACTTCTTTCTCTACCTCGCCGTCAACCTGTCGATGGTCATGGGCATGGCTCCCGTTGTCGGCGTGCCCCTGCCGCTCCTGTCTTACGGCGGCTCGGCCATGCTGGTCATCATGGTGGCCTTCGGCCTTGTCCAATCCGCCCATATCCACAGGCCGCGCTGATGACGCAGGTTTATTTCGCCGCGGGCCGCGCGCTGTGGGCCGAATATGGCGGACCGTTGCAAACAGCCCTGGCCGAGGCCGGCCTTGACGCCACGCTGACCGACACCTGCCCCGATCCCGCCGCCGTCGATTACATCATCTACGCCCCCTCCAGCCCTTTGCAGGATTTCACGCCCTTCACGGGGACCAAGGCCGTTCTGTCGCTCTGGGCCGGGGTCGAGCGTATCGTCGGCAATATAACCCTGACCCAACCCCTGTGCCGCATGGTCGATCCCGCGCTGACGATGGGCATGGTCGAATGGGTGGTGGGCCATACGCTCCGGCACCATCTGGGCATGGACCGTCACATCATCAATCCCGGCCACCGCTGGGACAACACCTGCCCGCCGCTTGCCCGCGACCGCCCCGTGGCGATGCTGGGCATGGGGGCACTCGGGTCCGCCTGTGCGGATGCCCTTCGCGCGCTCAACTTCCCGGTGACAGGGTGGAGCCGCAGCCCCAGACCCGGCTGCCTGCATGGTACGGATGGTCTGACAACCGCCCTGCACACCGCGCAGATCGTCGTGACCCTGCTGCCCAAAACGCCCGAAACCGAAAACCTGCTGAACGCTGCGCGTCTGGCCCTGCTGCCCCGCGGGGCTGTGATCCTGAACCCCGGACGCGGGGCGATCATCGACGATGACGCGTTGCTTGGGGCCCTGAATACAGGCCATATCGGGCACGCCACGCTCGATGTCTTCCGCACGGAACCCCTGCCGCAGGATCACCCCTACTGGTCCCATCCCCGCGTCACCGTGACCCCCCATATCGCAGCCGATACAAGGCCTGCATCAGCCGCCCGTGTGATCGCTGAAAACATCCGCCGCGGGCAGGCGGGGGAGCCGTTCCTGCACCGGGTGGACCGCACGCGCGGGTATTGACGGATCGCCTGTTCACCCGGATGACGGAACCTTCGCCCGACACAGGGCAGGGCCAGTCGCAGACCCCCCCATCCCCTTCCCGCAGCCGGGGAGGGTTGGGGTGGGGGGGGACCTCCAGCGCATCGGTCAGGGCGTTTTGCGGCAGGCCCGTCCCTGCCGACCCTGCCGCACGTCAGAGGGGGTTGCGCCGCCCCCCCGAGATGTGAATGAATGATGACAGCGCGGCATGGCCGACGCTTGGGGGAGAATGCAAATGCGGCCTGATCCGCAAAACCGGTCCTGCTGGCCACGCAAACCCGAATTCGGCGGGGGACGTCCGCGCGCCTGACGGCTGCGCGACGGCTACTCCCCCAAACAATTCAGATAAAGGCAACACCATGCCCGGAAACATGACATTCGACGCGTTGAAAGAAGCCGTGCGTCGCGGCGATATTGATACTGTCCTCGTGGCCGGCATCGACATGCAGGGCCGCCTCATGGGCAAACGCTTTCACGCCGATTTCTTCGTGAACGGCGGGTACGAGGAAACGCACTGCTGCAACTACCTGCTGACCGTGGACATGGAAATGAACACCGTGCAGGGCTACAAATCCTCCAGCTGGCAGACCGGCTATGGCGACTACGTCCTGAAACCGGATATGACCACCCTGCGCCCCATGCCATGGCTACCGGGCGCCGCATTGGTCTTGGGTGACCTTCTGGATCACCACACCCATGAACCCGTGCCCCATTCGCCCCGGGCGATCCTGAAGGCACAGGTCGCCCGCGCCCGCGCCCTGGGGTTCGAGCCGATGATGGCGACGGAGCTGGAGTTCTATCTGTTCGAGACGAGCTATGACGCGATCCGCAACGCCATGCAGGATACCGGTACCGTCGGCGAGTTGCGCGCGATCAGCGCGTATAACGAGGACTACCACATCTTCCAGACCACCAAGGAAGAAGACGTGATGCGCGCCTGCCGGAATGGTCTGTTCGGCGCAGGCATCACGATCGAGAATTCCAAGGGCGAGGCGGACGCTGGGCAAGAGGAAATCAACTACCGCTATTCCGACGCGCTCGATACCGCCGATAACCACACCATCGTTAAACATGGCGTCAAGGACATCGCCCATGCAAAGGGCAAATCCGTGACCTTCATGGCGAAGTATGATCACCGTCGCGCAGGCTCGTCATCCCATGTCCACCAGTCGCTCTGGTCACTCGACGGCAAGGCCGCCTTTGCCGACCATGACGACAAACACGGTATGTCCGATCTCATGAAGCATTTCCTCGCGGGGCAGCTGACCCATGCCCAGGAAATCACCGCGTTCCTCGCCCCTTACGTGAACAGCTACAAACGGTTCACCGTCGGCATGTTCGCCCCCACCAAGGCCGTCTGGTCCACCGACAACCGCACCGCAGGTTTCCGCGTCTGCGGTGCCCACACCAAAGCCGTCCGCGTCGAATGCCGCATTCCAGGGGCCGACATCAACCCCTACCTCACCTGCGCCGCCCTCTTGGCCGCAGGCCTCGCGGGGGTGGAAGGCAAGTATAAGCTGGAGGCGGAGGCATCGGGCGATGTCTATGCCGCCAAGAAGGTGCGTGAGATCCCGAAAAACCTGCGCGATGCGGCGGCCTTGCTGAAGGGGTCGAAAATGCTGCGCGCGGCCTTTGGTGATGATGTGGTGGACCACTACCACCACGCCGCACAGTGGGAAATCGCCGAAACCGACCGTGTCGTCACAGACTTTGAACGCGCGCGGCTGCTGGAACGCGCGTAATGTAGGATGGGCAATCTGCCCATCTTCCCCCTTTCAACCGGATGATGGGCAGATTGCCCATCCTACGAGGAAACCCATGACCCCCATCCAACTCATCTCCCCCGTCGATGGCTCCGTTTATGCTACCCGGATACCCCTGTCCCCCGATGCCGCCCAGGCCGCCGTCACCCGCGCCAAGACGGCGCAGACCGCATGGGCCGCGCGACCGCTCGCCGACCGTATTGTGCTGGTCAAGGCAGGGGTGGCCGCCCTGAACGCCATGAAAGACGTGGTGGTCGAAGAAATCGCCTGGCAGATGGGCCGCCCCACCCGCTTTGGCGGCGAATTCGGCGGCGTCAATGCCCGCACGGACTACATGTCGGATATCGCCGCCGAAAGCCTCGCCCCCCATATGGTGGAGGACAACGATAAATTCCGCCGCTTCATCGCACGCGAACCGGTGGGCGTCGTGTTCATCGTAGCCCCGTGGAATTACCCCTACCTGACAACCATCAACACTCTCGTCCCCGCCCTGATCGCCGGCAATAGCGTGATCCTGAAACACGCATCCCAAACCATGCTGGTCGGCGAACGCCTCGCTGAGGCCTTCCATGCGGGCGGCATCCCGGCAGATGTGTTCCAGAACGTCGTCCTTGACCACGCCACGACCGAATCCCTGATCGCCGCGCGCGCCTTTGGTTTTGTGAACTTCACAGGCTCCGTCGGCGGCGGCCAGGCCATGGAACGCGCCGCCGCTGGCACCTTCACCCCCCTGGGCCTTGAACTCGGCGGCAAGGACCCCGGCTATGTCCGCGCCGATGCCAATCTTGACGCCGCCGTCGATACGCTGATGGACGGCGCAATGTATAACGCAGGCCAGTGCTGCTGCGGGATCGAGCGGATTTATGTGCACGAAAGCCTGTATGACGCCTTCGTCGAAAAATCCGTGGCTTGGGTCAACGCCCTGAAACTCGGCAACCCCTTCGATGCGGCCACCACCCTCGGCCCCATGGCCAACAAACGATTTGCCGCCGTCGTCCGCTCCCAGATCGCCGAGGCTGTGGCCGCAGGTGCGAAACCCCTGATCGACCCCGCGCACTTTCCCGCCGATGATGGCGGCGCCTACCTCGCCCCGCAAATCCTGGTCAATGTCACCCACAAGATGCGCGTGATGATGGAGGAATCCTTCGGCCCCGTCGTCGGCATCATGAAGGTCAAGAATGATGCCGAGGCGATCGCCCTGATGAACGACTCGCCTTACGGTCTGACCGCATCCGTCTGGACCCAGGATTACGATACCGCCGCCGCCATCGGCGCGCAGATCCAAACCGGCACCGTGTTCATGAACCGCGCCGATTACCTCGATCCCGCCTTGTGCTGGACGGGCTGCAAGGATACCGGGCGCGGCGGATCGCTGTCCTATCTCGGCTTCCATTCCGTCACCCGCCCGAAATCCTATCACCTGAAAAAGGTCTGATCCCATGTCCCATAACGTTCCCAACCGGAACTGGTCCTATCCCACGGCGATCAAATTCGGCGTGGGCCGCGTGGCCGAGCTTGCCGATCACTGCAAGGCCGCAGGCATCGCAAAGCCCCTGCTGGTCACCGACAAGGCCCTTGCATCCCTGCCCATCACCGCTGCCGCCCTTGATAGCCTTGCCGCCGCCGGCCTTGGCCGCGCTGCATTTTCCGACGTCGATCCCAACCCCAACGAGATGAACATGGAGGCCGGCATCGCCATGTATCTGGCGGGCGGGCATGACGGGGTGATCTGCTTCGGCGGCGGCTCCGCCCTCGATCTTGGCAAGATGATCGCACTCATGGCGCATCAGAAAAAAGACCTCTCCGTCTGGGATCTTGAGGATATTGACGACTGGTATACCCGCGCTGACGCCGCCAAAATCGCCCCGATCATCGCCGTGCCCACCACTGCGGGCACGGGGTCCGAAGTCGGCCGTGCGGGTGTTCTGACCAATGCCGCCACGCATAAGAAAAAGATCATCTTCCACCCCAAACTGATGCCCATGGTCACGATCTGCGATCCGGCGCTGACCACGGGCATGCCGAAATTCATCACCGCAGGCACCGGGATGGACGCCCTTGCCCATTGCCTGGAGGCCTACTGCTCGCCCTTCTACCACCCGATGAGCCAGGGCATCGCACTCGAAGGCATGCGCCTTGTGTTCGAAAATCTGGTCACCGCCTATACCAAGCCCGATGATCTGGATGCCCGCGCGCATATGATGTCGGCTGCCGCCATGGGTGCTGTCGCCTTCCAAAAGGGTCTGGGCGCGATTCACAGCCTTTCCCACCCGGTCGGGGCCATCTACAACACCCACCACGGCACCACGAACGCGGTGGTGATGCCGATGGTGATGGATTTCAACCGCCCCATGATCGAGGCGCGGCTCGACAAGGCCGCAGCCTACATCGGCATCGCGGGCGGGTATCAAGGCTTCTACAACGCTGTCATGGCCCTGCGCGAAAACCTGAACATCCCGGCAAACCTGACCGCCATGGGCGTGCAGCGCGCCAAGCTGGACGAGATGGCAGCGATAGCATTGGAAGACCCGTCCTGCGGTGGGAACCCGGTGCCGCTCACGCTGGAAAACCTGCGCGCGCTTTATGATGCCTGCATGTAGGATGGGCAATATTGCCCATTATACACCCGCTACTCGCCGTCTTGCGCCTCCCTCCCCCCTTGTGGGGGAGGGCCGGGGTGCGGGGGCTGCGCCGCCCCTGACAAATCCACCGATTGCGCCATGACCACCACTGATATCGCCATCATCGGCGCGGGCGTGATCGGCCTGACCATCGCCAAAACCCTGACCGAGGCCGGGCATGACGTCACCCTGATCGACCCCGCAGTCCCCGGATCGGGGGCCAGCCACGGCAATGCAGGCACCATCGCCGACTACGCCGTCATGCCTGTGGGCATGCCCGATGTGCTGCGCAACCTGCCCGCGCTGCTGTTCGACCGCAACTCCCCCCTCGCCATCCGCCGCGCCGCCCTGCCTGCCCTGATCCCGTGGCTCGCCCGATTTGCCCGCCAGAGCCTGCCTGCCATCGCAACGCTGCTGGCCGATGCAGGCCCCCTGTGGCAAAGCCTCACCCGCGACATCGGTGCAGATCACCTCACGCGTCACACGGGCTGCCTTTACCTCTACGAAACGGCGCAGGCCTTTCGTGCGGCAAGCTCTGACATGGCGAACCGCCGCCAACTTGGTGTGACGGTTGACCTTATCGGCCCCGATGATCTGCACCAGCTTGAACCCCACCTGCCCCCCATGGCGGGCGCTGCGTTCTTTCCGGTTGCCATGACGCTGACAGACCCCGGTGCTGTCATGACAGCGCTTGCCGCCCATATCGCGCCGACCGTCCCGCATGTCCGCGCCGCGGTGACACGGCTGGAACGCATCTCCAAAGGGATCCACCTCACCGGCCCGAACATCACCGCCCGCCGCGTCATCATCGCCGCAGGCGCGCAGTCCCGCGCACTGGCCCGCATGGCAGGCGACCGCATCCCGCTCGACACCGAACGCGGCTATCACGTCGAATGGGATATGGCCGCACCGCGCCTGAACCGCCCCGCCTGCCCCACAGCGCGTGGCTTTTACCTCTGTCCCATGGATGGTCGCCTGCGCGTCGCAGGTACGGTCGAACTCGGCGGGCTGCACTTGCCCCCCTCGCCGCACCGCATTGCGAAACTGACCGAAGGTGCCCGCGCGATCTTCCCCGACCTGGCCGAACCCGCGCGCACCTGGATGGGCTTCCGCCCCTCGCTGCCCGACAGCCTGCCCGTCATCGGCCCCTCGCGCCTCGGGGCCGACGTGATCCATGCCTTCGGCCACGGCCATATCGGCGTCACCCTCGCCCCGATGACTGCCCGCACCGTGGCGGCAATCATCGCAGGGCGCAGCCCCGACATCCGCGCCACCGCCGCGACCCGGTTTTAACGGAACCTGTCCAGCAACCGCTGCATCGGCGAGCGCGCATCTTCTACCACCGGTTTTTCCGGCTCTGGCTTCACCACAACCTCCGGCCCTGCCACCCCCGTCCCCGACCGTGGCGGTGCCACCCGCAGCGCCACCGCATTGGCAAACTTCGCCCCGTCGCCCGCCGCCAGTGCCACCGCCCCTTCAGATATCCCGCGCAAAAGATCCTCCAGCCAGTCCTGATCCGCCTTTGCGAAATCATGCAGCACATACCCCGCCACCAGATCCTTATGCCCCGGATGCCCGATCCCCAGCCGCACGCGCGCATACCCCTCACCCAGGTGCCCGTGGATCGACCGCAGGCCATTGTGGCCTGCATGCCCGCCCCCCTGCTTCAGCCGCATCTTGCCGGGGGCAAGGTCCAACTCGTCATGAAAAACAATCACATCCGCCAGCGGCAGCTTGTGATAGGCCACTGCCCCCTGCACCGCTTGCCCCGACAGGTTCATGAATGTCTCGGGCTTCAGCAGCACCACCTTTTCATCCCCCAGCCGCCCCTCGGCGACCAGACCCGAGAACGCCTTCTTCCACGGCCCGAACCCATGGTCCGCCGCAATCCGCTCCACCGCCATGAACCCGATATTATGTCGGTTCATCCGGTACTTGGCCCCCGGATTGCCCAGTCCCACCATCAGCTTCATGTCATTGCCCTGCATCGCTCTCCCTTTCCTTGACGAACCGCGCCCGACCCGTCAAGCATCGACGCGGAAATGGGGGGTCCGATGCGCATCGCGGTTGTCTGTTCGGTCAAGGACGAAGGCCCGTTCCTGGTGGAATGGATCACCTGGTACCGCATGCTGGGCTTCAACCGCATCGTGGTCGTCACAAACGACTGCACCGATCACTCCCCCGCCCTGCTCGATGCCTTTGCCGCCGCAGGCTGGCTGACCCATCTGCGCTGCGACATCCCCCCCGGCGCCTCGATCACAGGCACGAAACTGGCCCTGGCCCGCGCCGCACCGGCCGTGTTCCGGTCGGACTGGGTGTTTGTCTGCGATGTCGACGAATTTCTGATCGTGCATGTCGGCGGCAACCGCGTGCAAGACCTGATCGCCTACCCGGAGGAGCCGTTTCTGGGCATGTCGATCAACTGGCGGGTCTTCGGCGATTCAGGACAGTCGCACTGGCAGGACGGGCTGATGCACCGCCAGTTTGACCATGCCGCCATGCCCGATGACAGCAGCGTCAGATGGTTCAAGGCCCTGTTCCGTCAGCCGCGCTGGTTTGCGTCGCTGGGTGAACATGGTCCGCGCCGGTTGAACCTGAAACGCGCCGCAGCCCCCTGGGGCTCACCCGGCATGCGGTGGATCAACACGGACGGCGTGCCAGTCCGGAACTGGTCCCCCGACGGGGCTTATGCCCGCATGCTGCACATGGACCAGACCGCCCAGAATGTCGCCCAGCTGAACCATTACATGATCCGCGCACAGGAATCCTTCAATCTGAAACGGGGCAGTCCCGCGCCGGTGTCGGGCATTGACCGCTATAACGACGGCTATGAAAAACAATTCAATCGCAATGACATGCACGAAGACAGCGCATTGATCTACCGCGACCGCTTTGATGCGCTGCATGCGGCCGCCATGGCCTTGCCCGGGGTGGCACGGCTGCATCACCACTGCTGTGCCGACTATGTCGCGCGGCTGTGTGCCAAGGCCGGGATTGCCACTGCCGATGATCCCCGCTGGCAAGATCACATGGACCGCGCCGCTGCCGCCATCTGACCGTCAGTCCACAACCCACAGCCCATCGCGTGGCACATGCAGGGCGACCGACGCGCCAACCTCCATCCCCGCCGCCTGATGCAACGACAGCATCACCTGCAGCGATACCGCGCCCGCCTGCACGTCCAGCCGCACCTGCCCCGCCAGGAACACCCGCGCCCGCACAACGCCCGTCAGTGCATTTTCGCCTGCCCCCATCTGCACCGCATCCGCCCGTATCACCAACGCCCCCGGCCCATCCCTTGCGTCATCCGGCACCCTGATCTGCCCCAACGCACAATCGAACACGCCCCCATGCGCGCGGCCCGGCACAAATGTCACCGCCCCGAAAAACCGGGCCACATCCCGATCAACCGGGCGGGCGTAGACCGCCTCGGGTGCCCCCACCTGCCGGATACGCCCGTCCAGCATCAGGGCGAGCCTGTCCGCCATCGCCGTCGCCTCGATCAGATCATGTGTCACCAGCAGGGTCGTGATCCCGCTGTCGCGTTGCAACCCCCGGATAAGATCGCGCATATCACGGCGCAGATGCGCATCAAGGCTGGAGAGCGGCTCATCCAGCAGCAGGACCCGTGGCCGCACCACCAGGGCCCGCGCCAGGGCCACGCGCTGCGCCTGCCCCCCCGACAGCGCCGCAGGCCGTCTGGCCCCGAAGCCTGCCAGTTGCACCTGCGCCAGCACCGCGTCCACCGCCGCCGCCACAGCACCCTGTGCCATGCCCCGCATGCGCAAGCCAAAGCCCACGTTTTCCGCCACCGTCATATGCGGAAACAACAGCCCGCCCTGCGCCACCATCACAGCACCACGGCGCTCAGGCAGCACCCCGCGCATCGACGCCCCGCCGATGCACACATCGCCCGCATCCGGTGCAATCAGCCCCGCAATCACCCGCAGCAAGGTTGACTTCCCGCATCCCGACGGCCCCAGCAGCACCGTCAGACCGCCATCGGCAAGGTCCAGATCGACGCCGTCCAGCACAGGCCGGTCCGCGCCCGGATAGGTCACCATCACACCTGCCACATTGACCGCCGTCATGGGCGCACCATCCATGCCGCCCCCCGGCCCGTGATCCGCCGCGCCGTCCATAGCAGGATCAACACCCCCGGCAGCACATAAATCACCCCGATGGCCCCCGCGATATCGTTGCGCCCGGCACTGGCGAAGCTGAACAACAAAAGGGGCAGCGTTTCCACACGCCCGCCGCCGATCACCAGCGTCAGAATGTACTGGCCCGTGGACACCAGAAACGCAAACAGCCCCGCAACGATCACGCCCCCCGCCACACCCGGCCGCGTCACATGCCACATCACCTGCCAGCCAGTGGCCCCCAGACTGCGCGCCTGATCCTCCAGTCCGCTGTCAAAGTTCGCAAAAACGCCCGCCATCACAAGGATCACGTAGGGCAGTACCGGGATCAGATGCACCAGCACCACCCCGGCAATCGTGTTCGTCAACCCCAGCCCGATGAACACCCCGTGCAGGCCCAGCACAACCGCAATCCCCGGCACCACAATCGGCGCCAGCACAATCGCCTCGACCACCCCGCGCCCCCAAAACTGATGCATCCCCAAGGCCCGCCCTGCAGGCACCCCGATCAACAGCGAAAGCAGCGTGGTCACGCCCGCAACCAGGACCGTTGTCCACAGCGCAGGCAAGACCCCCGATACCGGCCCGAACACATAGTGAAAGGGCACCATGCTGAAGTCTGGCGGCAGCACATCGGGAAACCGCCACCCCCGCGCCACCGACCACAAGGCCAGCGGGATCAGCGGCAGGATCAAGCCTGCCACCACAGCCCAGAGGAGACCCGCCCGCCTCATCGCCGACCCAACCGCATGTAAAGGGCAATTAGGGCAAAGCTGACCCCCGCGATCAGCAGTGCCATCGCCATCGCCGCCGGTCGCGCCGCCAGATCCACATCCGTGTAACTGCGCCACGCCAGGACCGGCAAGGCCTGCGGATAGGTCTGCCCCAGCAGCGCAGGCACCTCATAAGCCCCGAAGGTAAAGGCAAACACGATGATCATCCCCCGCGCCAAGGCGGGCCAGATCAGCGGCAGCGTCACATGCCAGAACGCCCGCGCCCGCGTCGCACCCAGCGTGCGCGCGGCCCCTTCGTGGTCCGAATCCAGCCCCTGCAACGCCGCCAGTGTGACCAGCCCCAGAAAGGGAACCTCTTTCCACACATAGGTCAGGATGATGCCGACGGCGCCCGGATCGAAGACCAGGGCGGGGAACTCCGCAGGGCCGGTAATCAGATGCGCATGATAGGCCAGCCGCGCGAATGACCCCGATTGTGCGAAAAGGTAAAGAACTCCCAGCGCACCGACCAGATGGGGCACTGTCAGGTTTATCTGAAACAGGAAAAGTGCAATCCCGCGCCCCCGGAACCCCGCGCGAAACACCAGTGCCGCAGGCACCGCGATCACCGTTGCCATCACTGTGGATGCAAGCCCGATCCACAGCGATATTGCCAGTCCCGCCCAGACGCGGGCGGATGTCAGCACATCGCCCCAGGCCCCCCATGACCGCAGAATGCCTGCCACCAGCCCCACACCAAACAGCGCCGCGATGACGATCACCGCAGGGCCCGCCATCACGGCGATCCGCCAGTTCAAGGGGCGACGTTGTCCAGCCATCCCTGTTCAATGGCCGAAATCCACCCTGCCTGCAATTCCGGCAATGCGTTTTGGCCCAGCACCTCGGCCGACACCACCGACGGATGCGACGGCAGCGCCGCGAAACCCGCCTGCACCTCCACCCCTGTGCGTGCCACCTCAATCGCCGCTGTTGCCCCCCACACCTCGGGCCGCGCCTTTTCCAGCTGCATCTCGCCCGATAACAGCAGGTTCTGCAGCACCATCGCCGCCGCCTTGTTCGGCGAATTGAACGGGATCAGCGTGTAATTCGTGTTGCCGATCGTGCCATCCGTCAGGCCATAGGTGCGCACTGTGTCCGGGAAGGTGCCGTTCGTGACGCCGACGCCGAACTGCGCCGCCTCATAGTTGAAACTGAACGCCACCTCGCCATTCGCAAACAACTGGTCCAGTGCCGCGATGTTGGCCGGATAGGTCTGCCCCTCGCGCCAGAGATATGGCTCCAGATCATTCAGGATGGCCCAGGTCTTGGCCGCCGCCGCATCGTATTTCGCCTGATCAAACGGCCCGAGCAGCGCATCTGCACCCCCGGCCGCATGATAGAACACATGCCGGATGAACACAGCCCCGTTAAAGTCGGGCGGGGCCGGATAGGTGAACTGACCGGGATTGGCCTTGATCCAGTCAATCAGCGCCGCGATGTCAGTCGGCGGCGTCGGCACCCGTGCCGCATCATATGCGAAAGCGAACTGCGCCCGGCTCCACGGCACTTCACAGCCATCGACCGCAACCCCGAAATCATTGGCAATCGCCGCGTTATCCCAATTCACCAGCCCGATGTTCGGCAGCAGGTCCGTGTAGCCGCACCACACCATCCCCCCCTCTTTCATCGTCCGGAAATTCTCGCCGTTGATCCAGATCAGGTCGACGGCCCCTGCATCCG
>JAAFHS010000179.1 GCA_013298485.1 Rhodobacterales bacterium | reverse complement strand
GGCGAGGACCACGCCACTGCGGTCAATCGCGCGGGAATGATCGACGGGCCTGTATCCCTTGCCGCCCCCTGCCTCGTCATAGCCCGCAAGGGCGGCAATCGCCTCGATCAGCGTCGATTTGCCCACACCGTTTTCGCCCATCAGGATCGTCACGGGTGTTGTGAATTCGACCTCCCACGCGTCATCGCGCAGCCATGGCAGCGAAAACGGATAGTCGGCGCGCAGATCGCCCAACGGGTCTTTCAGCCGTACGGTTTTCAGGAATGGCGCTGGCAGGCGCGTGCCCTTGCCACGCCCCCTGTGGTTCAGAACCACTGCCCCGGCTCCATCAGCCCCAGATCCATCAGCTGCTGGGAATGCCACTGGAATTCCGTCGAATTGCGCCAGCGGAAGGTGTGGATGTCAAACCGGCTGCCGGGGTTGGTGCGCAGCGCCTTGGCCGTGCGGAACGAACAGACGGCCACGGTCATGTTATGGTGCCAGGCACAGGCATAGGTGTTGTATTCTTCGTCGGTAAAGGTGAAATCCGGGCGCAGCCGCAGGCCGCGTTTGGCCTGAAAAATCGAAATCCGGTCGATCTTGCGTTTAGGCTGGGGGATGTGCTCTTCAAACCGCCAGCGCAGGCCGCCATAGAAATCCAGCTGGCGCTCCTTGGGGTAGTTCTTGTTTGCGGCATCCGGGCGGCCAAGCGCATAATAGCCTGACCGGTCCAGCAGGGCACTTTCTAGCGACACGGCATTGCCGAATTTATCCAGATCATCGGCGTAAAGATCAATCACATAAGACAGCAGGGCCGTGCGGCGTTCTTCGGCGTGAAACGCGATTAGCTCACGGATATTGCGCGTCTCACAGAACGGATGGAACAGGTATTCGGCGTTATAGCAGTAGTAAAGCCATGTACCCTCTGCCGCATCCATCACGGCGTTCACCGCATCGACAAGGGCGTTGTCGCCATGCACATCAAAGGTCACGCGATGCACTGCAGCCTCCAGATCGGCGGGCAGGGTCAGCACATCGGGTGCCAGCAGGATGACCGCGCGGAACCCCGCATTCAGGTGATGGCGGATCGTGGTATCCACCTCGACCGTGTCTTCGGCCATGATCAGGGCGACGGGACCACGGGCCAGAACGGCGGCCCCTTTTGCCAGAAACGCGTCCATCGTCGGATACAGCATCAGCGCACCTTTTCCGCTATCGCCGAGAGTCTCCCACAGCTTCCGGGATGCGGCGTCCAGATGCAAGGGGCGGACGACGTCCCCGGAACGCCCCTTCCGTTGGCGCCGCAGCCGCCGCATTGCCTTGGGCGGTTGTTTTCGTGTATGGCCCGGCCCATGACCGACGCGAAAAAGCTGTTCATCAAAACCTACGGCTGTCAGATGAATGTCTATGACAGCGAGCGCATGGTCGAGGCCATGGGTGCGGACGGCTATGTCACCACAGACGTCATCGGTGACGCGGATATGGTGCTGATCAACACCTGCCACATTCGCGAAAAAGCATCTGACAAGCTGTTTTCCGATCTGGGCCGCCTGCGCCCCCTCAAGGCCGCAAAGCCCGGCCTGAAAATCGGCGTGGCCGGCTGCGTGGCCCAAGCCGAAGGGGCCGAGATTCTGCGCCGCGCGCCGCAGGTGGACGTGGTGGTGGGGCCGCAAAGTTATCATCGGCTGCCCCAGATGGTGCGCGCCAAGGGGCAGGTGGTGGATACCGATTTCCCGGCAGAGGACAAGTTCGACCATCTGCCGCAGGGGCGCGGGGCCAAGGGGCCGACGGCGTTTCTGACTGTGCAGGAAGGCTGCGACAAGTTCTGCGCGTTTTGTGTCGTACCTTATACACGGGGGGCCGAGGTCAGCCGCCCGCCCGTGCGCCTGCTGTCAGAGGCGGACGCCCTGGTGGCGCGCGGGGTGCGCGAGATCACACTGCTGGGCCAGAACGTGAATGCCTATCATGGTGACGGCTGGACACTGGCCCGGCTGATCCGCGCGCTGGCAGCCATACCGGGGCTGCAGCGTATCCGCTATATGACGAGCCATCCCAATGACATGGAAGACGACCTGATCGCAGCGCATGGCGATCTGCCGCAACTGATGCCCTATCTGCATCTGCCTGTGCAGTCCGGGTCGGACCGTATTCTCAAGGCGATGAACCGCAAGCATACGCGTGATGACTATCTGCGCCTGATCGACCGGATCCGCACCGTGCGTCCTGACATCCTGTTTTCATCCGATTTCATCGTGGGCTTCCCAGGTGAGACGGATACCGACTTTGCCGCAACGCTCGATCTGATCGACCGTGTCGGGTACGGGGCTGCGTATAGTTTCAGGTATTCTGCCCGTCCTGGTACGCCTGCCGCCGAAAAGCCAGACGTGGCCGCCGATGTGGCCGATGCGCGCCTGCAGGTGCTGCAGGCGGCGCTGACGCGGCAACAGCGCGCGGCACAGGACGCGATGATCGGGCGCGAGGTGGGCGTGCTTTATGAAAAGGCAGGGCGGCAGCCTGTGGGTAAGTCGGACCATCTGCAGGCGGTGCATGTGGATGATCCGTCGGGCCGGGTGGGCGAGTTGGTACGTGTGCGCATCTTAGCTTCCTCCACCAACTCATTGGCGGGGGTGCGAATTTCCTGATCGCAATTGTTGCACAGGTCAGAACGATCGCCGCATTTCTGCCATAATTGATACCTGCCAACGCAACGGTTAGTCGTGATTTGATGGCTAACCCATAGATTTTGCTTTACATCCCGTGGACGCAACGGCAAGTGTTTTGCATCTTTTGTTGATGTTGGGGGAGCTGCGGCTGTGCAAGTGTTTAGCAAAGCAGTCCGGATGATGGCGGGAACCGTTGCTGTCGCGGTGGGTTTGTCGGGTGCGACGGCCACATTGGCGCAGGAACAGCCCGAAGTCGCCGGTGTGATCGAATGGGGCCTGTGGGTTGATGATGACGGCTGCCAGCATTGGTGGGCCGATGGCGGTGCCGAAGGCTATATGGTGCCGCGCCGCAACCCACAGACGGGCAGGCCTGTCTGCCTGAAACGCAACACTTGCCTGGTGGAAAATACCGATACCCTGTTTCACACTGACAGCGCGCGCCTGACGGACAGTGGTCGCGCCAGGTTGACTCAGTTCTTCCGCAGCGCAGGTGCCTTCGGATATGCCATCTATGGCCATACCGACAGCCGCGCATCCGATGAATACAACATTCGTCTGTCAGACAGGCGGGCGGGTGCGGTGGCCGATGTTGCGCGATCGGTGGGCGCGGTCGTCGAACGCGAAATCGGTTACGGCGAACGCCAGCCGGTGGCATCGAACAACACAGCAGAAGGCATGACCCGCAACCGGCGCGTCGAAGTCGTCTGCTATTCTTATTGAGGGTGATGATGAGTGTATTGAAGATCACCGCGTTCGGCCTGATGGCTTTTAGCCTTTCCGGCTGCATCACCGAACAGTTTGAGGGAACGCAACGCTACAACGGGGCCACGTCGGTTATCGCCACCGGGCAGGATCAGGGCCGTGATACCGGGGTTCTGACGAATGGCGGCGCGGCCATCGCATATGATCCGGACGGCTGCCAGAACTGGATCCTCGATGACGGTGTGGAGGGGTATTCCACGCCACGCTATGACCCGGTCTCGGGCCTGCCGGTATGCAACAGCAATTATCCGCCGGGCACCGTGATCAACAACTATCAGACCGGCACGCCGGGCATTGCTGACCGGGTCTCGGGCACGGGCATCCGCACGGTGGTCAATCCCTGATGGGGGTGATCAACATGCCAAGATCAGAGGTCGCACCGCAGGGTGCGGCCTTTTTTGTTTCAGCCTTGATTTACGCCTTCTGTCATGCAGATGACACAACAGTTGGTAATGTCGTCACGGAAGGAGGCACGAACCCCCTTGCCAGATGAGCCGCAAGGCCGCACCATCAGACTTGTTCAACCCGTGGAAAAGGAGCACCCTTTGGGCATCAGCGCGCTGACCCCCCCGAAAGCCGAAGACATCGTGGAAACCCTTCTTGAATTTCCCGACAACCGATTGCTGATCGACCTGTGCGGTGAGTTTGACCGCAATCTGGCGCAGATCGAACATCAGATGGGGGTGCATATCCTCAGGCGCGGAAACAGGTTGGCTGTGATTGGTGACAGGGGCGCGCGCGATCAGACGACCGCCGTGCTGCGCGGGCTTTATGCGCGGCTTGAGGCCGGGCGCGGGCTTGCGGCGGGTGACATCGACGGGGCGATCCGTCTGGGCCGTCCGATGCCGGATGTGATGCGCGATGGCGAACAGATCGAGATGTTCCACGGCGGCGGGGTGGAACTGCGCACCCGCAAGAAACCGATTGAACCCCGGACCGAGGCGCAAAAGGCCTATGTCGCCAATCTTTTCGCGCATGAGCTGGGCTTTGGCATCGGGCCTGCGGGAACGGGCAAGACCTATCTGGCCGTGGCCGTAGGGGTGACGCTTTTCATTTCGGGGGCGGTGGAAAAGATCATCCTGTCGCGTCCGGCGGTCGAGGCGGGTGAACGGCTGGGGTTTCTGCCCGGTGACATGCGCGAAAAGATCGACCCCTATATGCAGCCCCTTTATGATGCGCTGAACGACTTTCTGCCGCAGAAACAGGTCCAGAAACTGCTGGAGGAAAAGCGTATCGAAATCGCGCCCCTGGCCTTCATGCGGGGCCGGACGCTCAGCAACGCCTTCGTCGTGCTGGACGAGGCGCAGAATGCGACGACGATGCAGATGAAGATGTTCCTGACGCGCCTTGGCGAGGGCAGCCGCATGGTCATCACCGGCGACCGCACGCAGGTCGATCTGCCGCGCGGCACGGCCAGCGGATTGCAGGATGCCGAACGCATCTTGAAAGGGGTGAAGGGCGTGACCTTCAACTACTTCACCTCGCGCGATGTGGTGCGCCACCCCTTGGTGGGCCGCATCATCGAGGCCTATGAGGCGGACGAGGCGCAGAGCTGATCCGGTTCTTCTGCGATGAATTGACGGCTGCCCCCGTGGCAGCCGTTGATCTTTCGCAGAAAGATCGGTCTAAGCCGGATATGATCCAGATCACCGATTGCATCATCGAGGACCCGCGCTGGGACGCGCTTGGTTTCGGCACCATTGCCGAGGCCGCTGCAGGGGCCACGCTTGCGGCCCTTGGCCTTGTCGCGGGCGGGTATGAGATTGCGGTTCTGGCCTGCGATGATAGGCGCATCGCCACGTTGAATGCCGATTTCCGGGGCAAGCCTGTACCCACCAATGTGCTGTCTTGGCCGTCGCAGGCGCGTGGCGCGGCCATCCCCGGTGCGATGCCCGATCTGCCGCCGGCCCCCACGGCACTGGGCGATATCGCCATCGCCTTTGACACCTGTGCGCGGGAAGCCGCCGATCACGGCAAGACAGTGCAGGCCCATGTGACGCATCTGATGGTCCATGGCATCCTGCATCTGCTGGGCTTTGATCACATTGATGATGCCGATGCGGCATTGATGGAGACAACCGAGACGCGCATACTTGCCAGCCTCGGGGTCTCTGATCCATATTAGTAGCGCCGCAGATCATGTGGCATCACGGACAAAGGACCGATGGGCAGTAGTAACGACGGGTTACCCGCAATCGCGGACGCGAACCCAGATGACGCAAGTGAACCTCCGCAACGCGGGCTGATCGGGCGCATCATCAGCGCACTCACCCCCGCCGCCGCCAGCGATGTGATGGATGTGGCCCCCGCACCGGCCCCTGCGGCCACGACGGATGCGCCCCACATTCTGAACCTGCGCCGTCTGCGCGTGGATGACGTGGCCACCCCGAATGCCGAGATCGTGGCGGTGCCGCTGACCACCGGGCTGGATGATCTGGTGGCGAAGTTCCGCGAGAGCGGCTATTCCCGCCTGCCGGTCTATAAGGGTACGATGGACCATCCCCAGGGTCTTGTGCTGTTCAAGGACCTGGCGCTGGAACAGGGGTTCGGCGGCACCACCCGGTTTTCCCTGCGCAAACTGCTGCGTCCCATCATGTTTGCGGCCCCGTCAATGCCTGTGGGCACCCTGCTGCAGAAGATGCAGAAGGAACGCATCCAC
>JAAFHS010000178.1 GCA_013298485.1 Rhodobacterales bacterium | reverse complement strand
GGTGATTGCTGCGGCCAAGCCTATGGGGCCTGCGACGCAAGCCCTGGCGGAACAGCAGGCGGCCAAGAAGGCCATCGCGCAGGAGGCGGCGGAGAAGCTGCGCGCGCTGGCGGCAGAGCCGAAGATCGAGGCCCCGGAACTGCCACCGGCCCCTGCACCAACCCGCAAACCCCGCGCGCCGCGCAAGAAGGCAGACAGCTGATGGCCGACAGTATTGATGACAGTTCGGCCCCGCTGATGGAGCATCTGGCGGAACTGCGCAACCGCATCCTGTATGCGATGGCGGCGTTCATCGTGTGTTTCATCATCGGCTATGTGATCTGGCAGCCGATCTTCACATTCCTCGCGCGCCCCATGTGCACGGCACTGGCGGAACGGGGGCAGGAATGCCAACTGATCCTGGTGAAGATGCAGGAAGGGTTTTTCGTGGCGATCCGCATCGCGATGTGGGGCGGGTTCATCATGGCCTTTCCGGTGATCGCGTATCAGCTGTGGCGGTTCGTGGCGCCGGGGCTGTACCGGTCGGAAAAAGCGGCGTTCCTGCCGTTTCTGGTGGCATCGCCCGTGATGTTCTTCATCGGGGCGGCTTTTGCCTATGTGATCATCCTGCCGTTTGCATTCGCGTTCTTTCTGGGCTTTCAGGACAGCGTGGCGGATGCAAGCGCGGGCCTGTCGGCGGCCCCGGTGGGGGTGATTTTCCAGGGATCGATGGAAAGCTATCTGGGGCTGACGATGACGTTCGTGCTGGCCTTTGGGCTGTGCTTTCAGTTGCCGGTCCTGCTGACGCTGCTGGGGCGGGCCGGGATCATTTCGGCGGCAGGCCTCAGGGCCACCCGGAAATATGCGGTGGTGCTGATCCTGATTGTGGCGGCGATCGTGACGCCGCCGGATGTGATGAGCCAGCTGATCCTGTTTGCGGCGATCTATCCGCTGTACGAGATGTCGATCTTCCTGATCGCGCGGTTTGAACGCGACCGGGAGGCTGCGGCCCGGGCGGATGGGACCTGGGTCGAGGATGAGGAAGACAGTCCGACATGACGGAGCTGGAGCGGATCGCGGCGGCACTGGAGCGGCTGGCGCCTGCGCCGCTGGCGTCACCGGATTTCAACTTTGCCGATGCGTTTCTGTGGCATACGGGGCCGGACTGGCTGGAACCCGTGCGGGACGTGGCGCGGGTGGATATCGGATTGCTGGTGGGGATTGACCGGTCGCGCGAGACGCTGTTGGTGAATACGCGGCATTTTGCGCAAGGCCTGCCTGCGAATAACGCGCTGCTCTGGGGCGCGCGGGGGATGGGGAAATCATCGCTGGTCAAGGCGGTGCATGCGGCGGTGCGGGCGGAAGGTCATGCACTGAAGATCGTGGAGTTGAGCCGGGAAGACCTGCCATCGGTGCCGCGATTGCTGCACCTGCTGCGGGGGGTGGGGCATCGGTTTTTGCTGTTCTGCGATGATCTGAGTTTCAGTCATGATGACACACATTACAAAAGCCTGAAGGCGGTGCTGGACGGCGGCATCGCGGGGCGGCCGGAGAATGTGCTGTTCTACGCGACAAGCAACCGCCGCCATCTGATGCCGCGCGACATGATCGAGAATGAGCGGTCGACGGCGATCAGCCCATCGGAGGCGGTGGAGGAGAAGGTCAGTCTGTCGGACCGGTTCGGGTTGTGGCTGGGGTTTCACCCGTGTTCGCAGGATGAATTCCTGGAGATGGTCCGGGGGTATTGCGTGGCGCATGGGGTGGGGGTGCCCGCCGACCGGCTGCGCGCGGAGGCGGTGGAATGGTCCGCGACGCGGGGCGGGCGGTCAGGGCGGGTGGCCTGGCAGTTCTTCTGTGATCTGGCGGCGCGGGAAGGGGTGCGATTGGGAGAGGCGTAGCCCCTTTACGCTGGCTCAAATATAGAATGCCAACTGGTCAATTGTAAGAAGCGCTTGAAGTGCTCTTACCCGCGTATAGCTTGTCGGTGCTGACGCTCCGTGACCGACCGAGTGGCGTGAAGCGTTATTTTCTGTTTGCGCTACCGGGTCAAAGTTCGCATAAACATATTTTGCTAGATAATGCTGGAACTGTTCTGGAAAGAAAAGTGTACTTTTTTGGCCAGATAGTTTCATTGCAGAATTTTTTGCAAATTCCAAAAGGGTGTCAATCTTCGCACTTTTTTCATTTTCTCTAATGTAAGCGTCACGAAGAATTCCCTCTATTTCGGTTAGCACTATTTTGAGAACTGCAACAGAATCACCAGCTTTGAAGTTATTTACTGCAGATCGAAGTATTGCTTCTCTCCCGCAAAGATGCGATCTGGTCATCCACCGCGAAAACATTTTTTCTACTCGTTCATCATCAAATGAGGAAAGAATGCTTGATTCAATATCAGAAAGATCAAATTTTGCAGCCAAGAAATCAGCAATCCCTTGAATTTCAGAAACACTTAGTTCAACAAAGGGGAACCAACCTGATACAACAATCCCGTCCATCAAGGCTTCGTTTTCAATCATATCATACAACCGACAATACTTTAGGCGCCTATATAGAGTCCCTAGGTCTACCTCCATCTGTTGAATCAATAGATTTTTATCAGGATTAAAATCGAAAAGAAGACCAAACTTCCAACCGACGCGAAATAGGCAAAGAACACGATCCTCTTCTTTAATTTCTACAAACGGGAAACGCATCGCTGTAATGTCTGCAATATCGTTTTCAAATATCGCATCACCGGCATTCACGGAGCGCTTAAGTCGCACTTGGTGATCAACTGCAGCGGTATCCAGCCACAACATCCCAGAATGATCTGGATGCACTACTAGCAAAACGATGTCGGACTTAGCCAGTTTTACGCTTACTCCCGACTCGTTCGCCCGATACTCAACATGAGCTGCTAATCCATCAGCCACTTTGTGGAAAAATGGATCATCGGAGGTTAAGCAGAGGCGCGTGATCATCTGTATTGTATCGCCAGGGCGAGCCGTTGTCGCTGATACGCCGTCGAGTTGTAAATCTTTCAAGAAGATTGGGCCGCCTAAGTTGCCGACTAAAGAGCCTGGCGCTTGCTGCTCTGGCGTCAAGGAGGAGTTCCCTGTCATCACCCGTTATCTTGGCCTCGTGCTGGATAAATAATTACTACAAGTGTCGCCTATTGCAAAAACGCGGTCGGATCGGTGCTTTCCACGCCGCGGCGCACTTCGAAATGCAGGAAGGCGGGGTTTGCGGCGCGGACGACGGCGATCTGCTGGCCGCGCCTGACTGTCGCACCTTTGGCGACCGTGATCCCGTCGACACCGGCATAGACGGTCAGCAGGCCATCCGCATGACGCAGCACGATGATCGGGACCTGCTGGGTGTCCTTGGTGATGGCCGCGACCGTGCCATCGGCGGCGGCGACCACGGCGGAGCCTGCGGCGGCCCCGATATCGATGCCTTCGTTGCGGCCCTTGGCATAGCCACGGATGATCGAGCCTTGCGCGGGCAGGGTCATCCGGGTGGCAGAGGCGGCCGTGCGATCATTGCCCAGATCGGGGGATTCGGGCGTATTCGGCACCGTGCCCGCGACAACCTCACCTGCGGGGGGCGTGTCTTCATCGGGCAGAGGCTCGGTTGACGAGGGCGGCAGCGGCGTGGGCGTGCCGGACCCCGGCGTGGTGACGGCGGTCTGGTTGGCAGGCGGGGGCGCCGCCCCGGGGACTGCGGTCGGGATCAGCAGGAACTGACCTTCGCGCACGGCAAGATCGGGGCCAAGGCCGTTCCATTCGGCCAGCGCGCGGGCCGAGACATTGTAGGTGCGGGCGATGGAGAAGGCGGTCTCGCCGCGTTTGACCTGATGCCGGGTGGGTTCGGGGCCGGCCGCGGCAACCGGCGGCGGGGTGGTGGCCGAGGGGCCGACGCGGTCAAGGGCCGTGGTGGCGATGGACGTGACATCAACCCCCGTCGCGGCAGCGCCGGGGTCGGTGCCCACGACCGGACCACCGCCTGCGCCGACACGGGAGGGCAGGGCCAGCACCTCGCCCTGATTGATCGGCGTGTTCGGCTGCAGGCCATTGAAGCTGGCGAGTGAGGCGGCATCAACGCCGATCCGCTGGGCGATGGAGCCGACGGTATCGCCGCGCTGGCCCACGGCGACCTGATAAGTGGGATAAGAGATGACACCACGCGCATCGGGGGCGGGGCGGTTGCCCGTGACCTGCCGGGCGGCGTCGGTGGTATCAAGACTGTTGACCGTGCCGCCGCGCAGATCGAAATCAAGATCGCCAAGGCCGCCGCCGTTGACGCAGGCGGAGAGGGTGAAAAGCGAGGCACCCATCAGGGCGGCGCGCAGGGATATGGTGCGTGTCATTATGGCTCCGCCTCTGTCAATGGCCCGGAGTTCGCCCCGGTGCCGCGTTATTCGTTCTGTCCCAGACCTTCGACCAATGGCACAAATCGGACCGGGCGAAGTTCGTCGTAATCATAGCCGTTCGTGCGCCGCGTGACACGGATCAGGGATTGCACGGCATCCGACTGTCCCACAGGCAACACCATGATACCCCCTATTTTCAATTGCGCCAAGAGGGGGCCGGGCGGGTCTTCGGCGGCAGCGGTCACAATGATGCGGTCAAAGGGGGCCTGATCGGGCAGACCGAAGCTGCCATCGGCGGTGATGGCAGTGATGTTGGATAAGTCCAATTCGCGGAACAGGGTCGCGGCTTCGCGCACCAGACGCCTGTGCCGGTCGACAGTATAGACGCGGCGGGTGAGCAGGGACAGGATCGCGGCCTGATAACCGGAGCCTGTGCCGACCTCGAGCACGGTATCGCGGGGCTGGGGGTTCAGGGCCTGGGTCATGAGACCCACGACGGAGGGCTGGCTGATGGTCTGGCCACAGGCGATGGGCAGGGGCATGTCTTCATAGGCGCGGTCCGAGAAGAGACCCCGCACGAAAGTGCCGCGGTCGATCTGTTCCATCGCGTTCAGGACACGGGCATCGGTGACCCCGCGCGAGCGGAGCGCGAAGACGAAGCGCATCTTGCGCTCGGCTGCGTCATCAGCGGGGTCGGAGGGCACGGTCATGCGAGGCGGGCCTGCAGATCGGCAAGCCGGTCATGGGCGGTGAGGTCTGCGCGCAGGGGGGTGATGGAGATATAGCCATCAAGGTTCACGGCCGCATCGGTGCCGGGCAGAGTGGGCGTCTGCTGCGGACCGCCCTTGATCCAGAGATAGCGGCGGCCATGGGGGGAATGGACGGTTTCGGTGGAAAAGGCGGTGTCACGGCGGAACCCTTGTGCGGCGACCTTGTGGCCTTTGACTTTTGCCGCCGGAACGGGGGGGAAGTTCACGTTGTAGAAGAGGCGGTAATCGGCATCGTCCCAGAGGCCCTTTTCCCAGAGTGCGCGCACGACTTTAGGGCCGTGGACGCGCGCGGCCTCGAACGGATCGGCCAGCCCCTCCATCTCGGGCCCGAAGAACTGCGAGAGGGCGATGGCGGGGACGCCCTGTAAGGCGCCTTCCATGGCGGCACCGATGGTGCCGGAATAAAGGACGTTTTCGGCGGCATTGTTGCCGCGGTTGACGCCGGACAGGATCAGATCGGGTTTCGCGCCATCAAGCACGTCATAGATCGCGGCCAGCACGCAATCGGCGGGGGAGCCTTCGGCGGCATAGCGGTGATCGGAGAGTTTGGCGATCATCATCGGCTTGGTGTAGCTGATGCAATGGCCGACGCCGGATTGTTCGAACGCGGGGGCGACGGTCCAGACCTCGCCATCCTTGCCTGCCAGATCGCGGGCGATGTGTTGCAGCACCTCCAGCCCCGGTGCGTTGATGCCGTCGTCATTGGTGACAAGAATGCGCATGAAATCCCCGTGGTTTCTCAGTCCCTGAGTGAACCCCGGCGTGCGTCGCGTCAAGCCGCCGCTGTCAGCAGGCCGGTGAACCAGTCCAGTTGCGGATTGCGCGCATCGCGGCGGTGCCGTAGCGCGGAAACGGTGAACTGGCGGATGGGCAGGGGCGGCGTGCGGCAGACAAGGCCGAAATGCGGCCCGTAGCGATGCGCGAGGCCAGCGGGCAGGGTGGCGATACAGTCCGCCTCGGCAAGGATCGCGAGGGCGG
>JAAFHS010000177.1 GCA_013298485.1 Rhodobacterales bacterium | reverse complement strand
ACCAAGGCGCTGGCACAGGAAGGCGCGCGGGCGGGCATCACGGTGAATGCGATCTGCCCAGGCTATATCGGCACCGAAATGGTGCGCGCGATTGACGAGAAAGTGCTGAACGAACGCATCATCCCGCAAATTCCGGTGGGCCGTCTGGGTGAGCCAGATGAGATTGCCCGCATCGTGACCTTCCTTGCGTCGGATGATGCAGGCTTCATCACGGGATCGACGGTCACGGCAAACGGCGGACAGTTCGTCGTCTGACAGCATAATGACCCGCAGCAAGGCAACATTCATCGGCTTTTCGGCCGTCCTTTTGTGGTCGCTGCTGGCGCTGTTCACCAAAGGATCGGAACCCGTTCCGCCATTTCTGCTGAACACGCTGTGTTTTGGCATCGGCGGCACGATTGGTCTGATCTGGATGGGGGCCAAGGGGCAATTGGGGCGCCTGAAAGATGTGGGCTGGCGCGTCTATGCGTTCGGGACGCTGGGGTTGTTCGGCTATCATTTCCTGTACTTCAGTGCGCTGCGGATGGCCCCTGCGGCCGAGGCGGGGTTGATCGCCTATCTGTGGCCGCTGTTCATTGTGCTGCTGTCGGGCCTTTTGCCGGGTGAGCGGCTGACGCGCCTGCATGTGATCGGGGCGGTCCTGGCATTTGGCGGTGCCGCGATGATTGTGCTGCAGGGCGGGGCGGCGTTTGCGGCGGATGCACTGCCGGGACTGGCGCTGGCATTTTTATGCGCGATCACATGGGCGGTCTATTCGGTCCTGTCGCGCAGGCTGGGGTCTGTGCCGACGGTGACGGTTGTGGTCTATTGTCTGGCGACCGCCTGCCTGTCGCTGCCTGCGCATCTGCTGCTGGAGGAGACGGTCTGGCCCGCGACGGCCTTTGGCTGGCTGTCCATTCTGGCGCTGGGCATCGGGCCGGTCGGGATCGCGTTCTACACCTGGGACATCGGCATGAAACAGGGCGATATCCAGCTGCTGGGTGTGACATCCTATGCCGCACCGCTGCTATCCACGATGGCGCTGATCATTGCGGGCTACGCAGAGGCCACGCCGATACTGGCTGCAGCAGCGGTTCTGATCACGGCGGGGGCAGCACTGGCGGCGCGCGCCAGTGCAAGGGCCAAGGACCCGGTTACGCCTGCGTGAGGCGCGACATTTCTTCTTTCAGCCTGAGTTTCTGCTTTTTCAACTCGGCAATCTTCAGCGCATCTGATCCGGGGCTTCGCTGTTCGGATTCAACCATATGTGACAGGTTTTCATGCTTGCGGCGCAGCTCTTGCAGATGCGAAGCGATGCTCATTCCGATCCTCCTGTGGTTGATGACACATTTGTAACTGCAACACGTTTTCCGAGTCGTGTCACTTGTTTCCGGAATCACGACAAAAGAAAACTTGTCAGATTTAGCGAAATAGCGCCGAAAGCGCGGCCCCGTCCCGCAGCACGGCATTGGCGGCGGGGGTATAGCTTTCGCGGTCGCCATCATGGGCGGGACCAGCGTGGATCACGAAAGGGGGCAGCAGGCGGAAGGGCTGTCTGCCGGTTTTGCGCACCTGCAGGATCACGCGCGGGGCGGCGCGGCCATCGCGCGGGGCCAGCGGCAGGATGCTGGCATGGGGGGCGAGGGTCAGGGCGGCGGGAAGCAGATCGACCCCAAGGATCATCGTCAGCCAGCCACCGGGGGCCAAGCGGCGCAGGGCCGCGGCAATCCATGTGGTGATGGGTGTGACAACCTGCAAGGCTGCGGCGCGCCCGGTATCCGGGGACGGCGTGCCGCCTTGCGGATAGTAAGGCGGATTGGAGATGACATGGTCAAAATCAATGCGCAGATCACGGGGGATCGCGGCAACATCGCCGGTGACCACCTGCATCACGACACCGTTGCGGGTGGCGTTGCGGCGGGCAAGGTCGGCGTAATCTTCCTGCACCTCCAGCCCGGCATGAACCAGTCCGGGCAGGCGGGCGGCAAGACACAGCGAAGCGGCCCCCGCGCCGCAGCCAAGATCAAGCACGCGCTGGCCTGCACGGGCATCCACACAGGCGGCAAGCAGGACGGGATCGGTGGCCGCGCGGTACCCCCGGCGCGGCTGCCACAGCTGCAACCGGCCGCAGAGAAAGGCATCGTCGGTCAGATCGGCATCGGCAAACACCTAGACCCCCGGATCAATGTCATTGTCCGTGAGCACGGTACGGGCCATGAAATGATCCTGATCCCGCACCATCAGACGGCGCGGCAGAATGCCAAGGGAGCCGTCAAGGATGCTCATGTGGACGTCAAGTTCGAACACCGCTATATCCTCGCCCTGCAGCAGGGCTTTGGCAAAGGCGATCACGGTGGGGTCGGTTGTGCGCAGAAGCTCTTTCATCCGGCAAGGTTATGCGGCACTGACGGGTGAAGTCGAGAGCCATAGGCGTGGGAATGGGATTGGACGAGTTATCACACAAACCGCATGATCGGCTGGCCGCCTATCTGGCCACCGATATGGAGGCGGTCAACGCCCTGATCCGCGACCGGATGGCCAGCCGCCATGCGCCGCGCATTCCTGAGGTGACAGCACATCTGGTGGAGGCGGGGGGCAAGCGGTTGCGCCCGATGCTGACGCTGGCCGCGGCGCGGCTGTGCGGGTACGACGGGCCGTTTCATGTGCATCTGGCAGCGACGGTGGAATTCATTCACACGGCGACACTGCTGCATGACGATGTGGTGGACGAAAGCCACAGGCGGCGGGGAAAGCCGACGGCGAACCTGCTGTGGGACAACAAATCATCGGTGCTGGTGGGCGATTATCTGTTCGCGCGCAGTTTTCAGTTGATGGTGGAAACCGGATCGCTGCGGGTGCTGGATATTCTGGCGGATGCGTCGGCCACGATTGCCGAAGGTGAAGTGCTGCAACTGACCGCCGCCCAGGACCTGGCGACAGATGAGGCGATCTATCTGCAGGTCGTGCGCGGCAAGACAGCGGCCCTGTTTGCGGCAGCGACAGAGGTGGGCGGCGTGATTGCGGGTGCGCCCGAAGATCAGGTCACGGCATTGCGGATTTACGGCGATGCCTTGGGCGTGGCGTTTCAGATTGTGGATGACCTGCTGGACTATGGCGGATCGGATACGGCGATCGGCAAGAATACGGGCGATGATTTCCGCGAACGGAAAGTGACACTGCCCGTCATCAAGGCGGTGGCCAAAGCCAGCGCGGAGGAACGCGCGTTCTGGGTGCGGGTGATTGAAAAGGGCGCGCAAGAGGACGGCGATCTGGAGCAGGCGCTGACGATCATGGCGCGGCACGGGGCGATGGATGCGGCGCGCGACGAAGCGGTGATGTGGGCGGGCCGGGCGCGGGCGGCGCTGGCGGTTCTGCCCGATCATCCGTTGCGCGAGATGCTGGAGAATCTGGCGGATTATGTGGTGGCGCGGGTGCGGTGAGGCCAAAAATTGACGGCTGTCAATTTTATAGTTATACCTTTAATATCAAATACTTAACTTCTAAAAACTGGTCTGATTTAACACTTTCTTAACGCTTGATGACGCCTAGAACGGGTCAAGGCGGGGGTTGCTGGTCCGTCCCGGCAAGGCCACGCAGCGAGGTCACGACACTGCGGGTGGCGGCATCAAGCCAGCTGCGCGCGCTGTCAACACCGGCCACATAGATATCGAGTGTGGGCTTGGCAGCCGGGATCTGTTCGGCGATCCGGGGGGCCATCACGTAGACCGCGATGATCAGCCCGGCGAGGACCAGCATCAGGACAAATCCACTGCGGAAGCCGCTGCGCGGGGCGGGTCTGCGGACGATTTCATAGGCTTCGCCATCATCATCGACGGCAACCTCACCGGGGCGCAGGGAATAGTTGATCTCTTCGATATTGGGCAGCATTTCACGGCGCGAAAGCTCGCGCTTGATCTCCGGTTCCGGCTCCGGTGCTGCGTCGGGATCTTCGCCTTTCAGCCGCGCGATATGGCGGGCCGTCGCGGATTTTGCTGGGGCGGCTGCCGCATCGTCAATGCCAAGATCGGTCTGGGTTTCCAGCGCGGCCTCGGCATCAAGCCTGCGGGCGATGGTTTCGCGTTCGGCCTCTTCGCGCAGAACGGCAAGCACGGCTTCGTCAATCTGGCGGGACTGCAGTTCGTCTTGGGGGACGGTTGCAACGGGGGGTTCGGACGTGCCCTGATCGACAGCCGCATCCTCGGCCATGCTGTCTTCGGCCACGGACGCTTCTGGAGTGCTGTCTTCCACAGTGCTGTCAGTGGCGGTGCCGTCTTCCTTTACCACATCTGCAATTACTGGATCACCAGCAGGGCCATCATCGGTGGCGGACAGGCGGGCCAAAACGGTTTCCGCGGCGGGCGCGTCATGCAGGGCGGATTCTGCGGCGCGTTCAGCTTCGACACCGGGATGGGCCTGAAACCAGCCATGGCCGCAGCTTGAACATTGAACATCGCGACCTGCTGCCGGAATGGCCGCATCATCGACTTCGTACTGTGCATCACAATTCGGGCAAATCAGCCGCATCCGTCCCGCCCTTGCAGACAAAAATCCCGCATCTTCGCGTTTCTTGTCGATGTTGTATCGGCTTATGTCGCGTTCTGGAAGCCTTTGTCGTTAAGGATTGAACGATGGCGGATTGAATCCGGACGGGGCTTGGGCAATTCTGCACCAACCCCGCGTGGCATGAAGGCAGTAGTCGCAGTGATTTCGTTTGAAAATGTGGCCTACTCCTATGGCGGGGGCGAGCTTTTGTCCGAGATTTCGCTGCGGCTGGCACCGGGGTCTTTTCACTTTCTGACGGGGCCGTCGGGGGCGGGCAAATCGACATTTCTGAAGCTGTGCTATGCGGAACTGTTTCCGACGGGCGGCAAGGTCACGCTGTTTGACCGCGATGTGACAGGGTTGAAGCGGGACGAGGTGGCGATGACGCGCCGCCGGATCGGGGTGGTGCATCAGGACTGCCAGTTTCTGGATCACCTGCCGCTGGCCACGAACGTGACCCTGCCGCTGACGGTTGCGGGGCGCGAGACGCCGGTGCAGAACCTGACCGATCTGCTGGCCTGGGTGGGTCTGGCGCCGATGGCCGATGCACTGCCCCCGTCCCTGTCGGGGGGGGAGCGGCAGCGGGCGGCGGTGGCGCGGGCGGTCATCATGGACCCGGATGTCATTCTGGCGGATGAGCCGACGGGCAACCTGGATTGGGAGATGTCACTGCGGCTGCTGACACTGCTGGTGGAGCTGAACCGGATGGGCAAGACCATTCTGATTGCCACGCATGACATGAACCTGATCCGGCAGGCCAAGGCGCAGGTGGCCGCACGGGTGCTGCGCATCAAGGACCGGCGCATTCAGCTGGCCGGGGCGGACCTATGAGCCTGCTTGATCTTCTGAAGACCGACCGGCACAGCGACCGGGTGGTGCCGCCATCGGGATATACGGCGACGCTGACCAGTTTTACTGCGGGGGCGATGGCGTTTCTGGCGGTGTTCGCGATTGCGCTGTCGCTGGCGGCGGGGCGGCTGGCGGAACGGTGGTCGGCGTCACTGACGAATACGGCGACGATCCGGATTTCGGCCCCGGCGGACCAGCTTGATCTGCAGACGCAGGCGGTGCTTGATCTGCTGGCGCAGACGCCGGGGATCGCCACGGCACGGGCGCTGAGTGATGATGAGGAACGCGAATTGCTGGCGCCCTGGTTCGGATCGGACCTGCCGCTGGATGCGCTGTCCCTGCCGCGCCTGATCGAGGTGACGGAGGACGGGACGGGCTATGACGGCGAAGGGCTGCGCCAGCGGCTGGCGGCCGAGGCCCCGGGGGCGCTGCTGGATGACCATACGCGCTGGCGCAAGCCGCTGGCGGTGGCGGCCGAACGGCTGCGGCTATTGGGGATATTGTCGGTGGCCCTGATCGTGGGGGCGATGACGGCGATGATCGCGCTGGCGGCGAATGCGGCGCTGTCGGCGAATGCGCAGGTGATCCGGGTGCTGCGGCTGGTGGGGGCGAAGGACAGCTATATCGCGCGGGCCTTTGTGCGGCGGTTCACGATCCGGGCGCTGGGGGGGGCGACGGTGGGGGCGCTGGCGGGGTTGGTGGGCGTGGCGCTGCTGCCCGCGACGGA
>JAAFHS010000176.1 GCA_013298485.1 Rhodobacterales bacterium | reverse complement strand
AAAGGCCCGGATCACGCCCTGATCGCGCAGTGCCACCAGCGCGCGGTAACCCCCGGCCATGAATTCGGCCAGTTTCGCATCCAGCACCGCCTGACTGCCATGCGTGAACACATCCAGATCATGCGCATACAGCAGATCGACCCGGTCGAGCCCCAACCGTTCGAGCGAGAACTCAAGGCTGCGCATCACCCCGTCATAGCTGTAGTCGAACACCTCGTTCCGGGCGGGCACGTCGAACCATTTGGTATGACCGTCACGCAATTCCTGCGTAGTGGCGCGCAACAGGCGGCCGATCTTGGTCGAGATCACATATTCATCGCGGGCGCGTCCGCGCAGAAACCGGTTCAGCCGGGTCTCTGACAGGCCAAGCCCGTAAAGCGGTGCTGTATCGAAATAGCGCACGCCCGCGTCCCAGGCCGCCGTCAGCGTCGCCTGTGCATCCTCATCACTGATCGCGCGGTAAAGGTTGGCCATGGGGGCTGCGCCGAAGCCCAGTTCGGTGAAGGTCAGCCCGCCATTGCCCAGGCGATCCCAGTGTCGTGTCTTCATGGCCGCACTCCCCTTGCCGCTGACATGTTAGTATGTTCAAACTTCCGGGCCAATGGCCTTCATCTGCGTCGGGGGGGAATGATGTCGCGGTTTCAACGGGTGTTCGGCACCGGCAAGCCCGTCATCGCGATGGTCCATCTGGGGGCCAGCCCCGGCACGCCGCTGTACGATGGTGAGGGGGGCGTCGCAGCTATTCTGGACGCGGCCCGCGCCGATCTTGCAGCGCTGCAGGCGGCCGGCGTCGATGCCATCATGTTCGGCAATGAAAACGACCGCCCCTATGAACTGCGCGTCGATCCGGCGACAACCGCGACCATGGCCTATGTCATCGGGCGTCTGTGCGATGCGATCACCGTGCCCTACGGCGTGAATGTGCTGTGGGATCCGATGGCCACGATGGCGCTGGCAGCAGCCACCGGGGCGGCTTTTGTGCGCGAGATTTTCACCGGCACCTATGCCAGCGATATGGGGCTGTGGTCGCCCGATGCGGGGGCCGCGCGGCGCTATCAGGCGCGTCTCGGGGCCGGGGAGGCGGCGGTGCTGTATAATGTGTCTGCCGAATTTGCAGGGTCGCTCGACCCGCGCAGTCTGCCGGACCGCGCGCGCTCTGCCGTATTTTCATCCATCCCGGATGCCGTGCTGGTGTCGGGCGCCATCACCGGTGAGGCGGCGGCGATGACGGATCTTGAGGCTGTCAAGCGCGTGCTGCCGGACACGCCCGTGCTGGCCAATACGGGCGTGAAACATGACACGGTCGCGGATGTGCTGCGCGTGGCAGATGGCTGCATCGTGGGGTCAGCCCTGAAACTGGGGGGCGATACCTGGGCGGCGGTCGACCCTGCGCGCGCGCTGGATTTCATGGACAGGGTCAGGGCTGCGCGATGAAGGATATTCTGACCGAACTGATGCTGATCCCGGGATTGTCCGGGCATGAGGCCCGGGTGGCCACCGCTATCCGCGTGCATCTGGACCGGATGGGTCTGGCGCATCACACCGACCGTCTGGGCAATGTCAGCGTGATACTTCCGGGCGATCCATCAGGGCCTTGCGTGATGATCTTCACCCACATGGATCAGCTGGGTTTCGTCGTGCGGAAGGTGGAGGATGATGGCCTGATCCGGTTGGAACGCCTCGGCGGTGTGCCCGAACGCGCGCTGGCGGCACAAGGCGTGCTGATCTGTACGGACATGGGCGATCTGCCCGGCGTGATTGCGAACAAAAGCCATCATGCGACGGGCGCGGATGAGAAGTACAAAGTGCTGCCCTACGCCGATCTTTACGTGGACGCGGGGTTTGCCTCCAAAGCGCAGGCCACGGCGGCAGGTGTGCTGATCGGCACACCCGTCACCTATCTGCCCCGCGTGATTGACCTGGCCGGTGGGCGTGTCGCGGGCACCTCTGTCGATGACCGCGCGGGCTGTGCCGTGCTGCTGGCACTCGCCGAACGGCTGGCGCGGCGCACGCGTGGCCCCACCGTGCATCTGGTCTGGTCGGTGCAGGAGGAGTTCAACCTGCGCGGCGTGCTGCCCGCCGCCACCCGTGCGGCCCCCGACATCGCGCTGCAGATCGACCTCCTCTTGGCCTGCGATACGCCCGACATGGCTGCGCGGGGCGATGTGGCCCTTGGGGGCGGGCCGGGGATCAGCCTTTATTCCTTTCACGGGCGCGGCACGCTGAACGGCGTCATCCCGCATCCCGCTTTGGTGCGGCTGATGGAACAGACGGCCCAGGATGAAGGCCTGCCCTTGCAGCGGTCGGCCCATACGGGTGCGTTGACCGACCTCAGCTACATCCAGTTCATGGGACGCGACGGGGTGGCCTGCCTCGATGTCGGTTTTCCGATGCGCTATAGCCATTCCGCGTTGGAGGTGGTCGATCTCGCCGATCTGGTGCAACTGACCACATTGCTGGATGCCGCACTGGCGCGGATCGGGCCGGATTTCGATCTGGGGCGCACATGACCTATACACTCGGCGTTGATATCGGCACGTTTGAAACCAAAGGTGTGCTCGTGGACAGGCATGGCGCGATTGTGGCCATGGCCACGCGCGCGCATCAGATGATCGTCCCGCGCCCCGGCTGGGCCGAACACCGGGCGGATCAGGATTGGTGGGGTGACTTTGTGTTCGTCACCAAGGCCTTGCTGGCCGAATCGCAAGTAAAGCCAGAAGAGATCGCCTGCATCGCCCCCTCGGCCATCGGCCCCTGCATGCTGCCTGTCGACGCCGGTGGCGCACCCCTGATGAACGGCGTGCTTTACGGTGTGGATACCCGTGCCGGCGCCGAGATTGATCGTTTGAATGCCGAAATCGGCGTGGACACCATCCTTGACCGCTGCGGCAATGCGCTGACCTCGCAATCGGTCGGGCCGAAAATCCTGTGGCTGAAACGCAATCATCCCGACCTCTTCGCGCGCACGGCTAAAATCCTGACCTCCACCAGCTATCTCACATGGAAACTGACCGGGGAGTATACGATCGACCATTACACGGCGGCGAATTTCAGCCCGCTGTATGATGTCGAAACCCTTGACTGGACGCAGGACCTTGCCGATTTCCTGCCCCTGCACAAACTCCCCCGCCTGGGCTGGGCCACCGATATCGCGGGCCATATCACGCCGCAGGCCGCCGCTGAAACCGGGCTTGCCATCGGCACCCCCGTCACCATCGGCACGATTGATGCAGCGGCCGAGGCGGTGAGTGTCGGCGTACAGGCCCCCGGCGACATGATGATGATGTATGGCTCCACCATCTTCATCATCCAGATCACCGCCGCCCGCATCCGTGATGCGCGCCTGTGGTATGCGCCCTGGCTGACGCCCGGGCAGCACGCCTGCATGGCGGGGCTGGCCACATCCGGTACCCTGACCCATTGGTTCCGCAACGAACTGGCCCGCGATGCCGATTTCGCGACCCTCGCGGCAGAGGCTGCGGCCAGCCCGAAAGGGGCCAAGGGCCTGCTGTGTCTGCCGTATTTCAGCGGCGAACGCACGCCGATCCATGATCCGCTGGCCAAGGGCGCGTTCTTCGGCCTTGATCTGACCCACACCCGGGGTGACATGTTCCGCGCCGTGATGGAGGGGATCGCATCGGGCACCGCCCATGTGCTCGATACCTGCCGCGCGGTCGGGGCTGCCCCGCAGCGCGTGCTGGCCGTGGGTGGGGGCACGAAGAACGATGTCTGGATGCAGGCGACCTCCGATCTGGGCCGGATCCCGCAGATCGTCTGCGAAAAAACCGTGGGGGCGAGCTATGGTGATGCCTTTCTTGCCGCCATGGCCATCGGCGCGGCACAGCCCGACGACATTGCCACATGGAACCCTGTGGCCCGCACGGTCGCCCCAGAAACCGTTCCCGCTTATGCCCGCCAGTATCCGCTGTGGCAGGCGCTTTACACCCAGACGCGTGATATCGCGCATGCGTTGGTACCCGAATGATCCCGCCCCGGCAAAGGATCGCCGCAATCCGCACCACCCCTTGCCAGCCCGGGTCATCGGGCGCAGTTTTGCCCCAACGTAAATTTTGTGAGGTTCGCCATGACACTGACCCGCCCCTTCCTGCCCGCCGTCGTCATCATGGGCCTTGGCCTTTCGGCCTGCGTGCCCACAACGCCCGCCCCCGTCGTCACCAATCCCGGTGTGCCCGAGGCGCTTGTGGCGGCGGATGAACAGCTGTGCCTTGATTCCGTCGCGCGCCAGACGGCGAATACCGTGCGGATCGTCAACACCCAGGCGCTGCCCGGCGAGACGACGGTCTATGTCGGTGTCGGCAGCCAGAACACCCAGTTCATCTGCCGCGTGCTGAATGGCAGGGTGTCTGCGATCACAGCACTTTAGGGGCCGTATCAATCACGCCCTTTTTCAGGATAAAGCAGCCGTAAGGCCCGCTATCCGATGTGCGGATGATGGCAAAGGCCGCTTTGGCCGCGTCGTAGAAGGCAAACCGCTCCACCGCCTGCACCCCAACGGCGCGGCCTTCGGCTGCGTCGATCACCGTTTGTACGCGGGCAAAGACCGGCACCTGCGCGCCTGCATCACCCACGACCTGCATCCGCGTGACGGGGGCTGTCACGAATGTATCCAGCGGCATCAGCGTCAGGATTGCCGCAAGGCCGGTCGCAATATCGCAGCCCGCCATGTCGATCAGCCGGCCATAGGTCGTCTCGGCCGCAGTCGTCGCCGCCGGATGGTTCACATCGCAGATCACCAGATCATCGCCATGCCCCATCAGCATCAGGACATGCACAATTTCCGCCGACAGGTGCGGATCGATCCCTTTCAGCATTACTTGACCGCCCCCGCCGCCATCCCCTTGATGATGAACCGCTCCAGCAGGACCCCGATCACGATCAGGGGCAGGATCGCCGCCCAGGACAGGGCCGCCATCGACCACCAGGAAATCCCCTGACTGCCTGTCTGGCTCGCCACCATCACCGGCAGCGTATTGGCATGTGTCGACGTCAGCAGGGCGGCAAAGAAGTATTCATTCCACGTCAGCACGAGACTCAGGATGAACGCTGCCACCATCCCCGGCAGGGCAATCGGCAGGATGATCGTCAGGAACGCCCCCCAGATGCCAAGGCCGTCCACCAATGCGGCCTCCTCCAACTCTGTCGGGATCGATTCGAACTGATCTTTCATGATCCAGATCACGATGGGCAGCACCGTCAGCGTATAGAGCAGGATCAACCCGATCCGCGTATCCAACAGATCAACCTCGCGGTACAGCACCAGAAAGGGCAGGGCGAGTACAACCGGCGGCAGGATCAGCTGGCTAAGGAAAAAGAACGAGATGTCCTGATTTTTCATATAGCCGAACCGGTACTGGAACCGCGACAGGCCATAGGCGGCAAGGCTGCCCAGGACCACCGCCAGCACCGATGACGACAGCGCCGTGATGGTCGAATTCCAGAACCGTTTCAGAAACTCCTCGCGCACTGTGCTCGTGGCACTGATCGTGTCGGGCGACAGGCCGAGGGCGCGCCAGCCCTTCCAGTCTGGCGCAAAATCCCACCATGGCACCAGCGCCCCCTTCATCACATTGGGCGCGATCTTGAAGCTGGTCGTCAGCGTCCAGTAGATCGGGAACAGGCAGATGAACGCCCACAGGATCAGCGCGCCATAGATCGCGACCCGGCCCACCCAGAAACTGGTCTGGAATTCGCGGTCTGCCGCACTGTCCCGGAAAATCTGTGCCGTCATGTGCGGGGCCTCGCATAGCGGTCTGCCAGTTTCATCAGGACCGTCATGAAGATCACGATGATCACCAGATAAACCATGGCCAGCAGCGTGCCGTAGCCCACGTTTGAACGGTCACGGTATTCGCGGAAGATAAAGCTGGTCACGGTATCCGTGGCCCCGCCCGGCCCCCCGGCAGTCACGTTGATGACGATATCCGCCAGCTTCAGCTTAAAGATGATGCGGATCAGAACGGCGGTGATCGACACCGGCAGCATCAGGGGAAAGGTGATTTCCCAGAACGCCTTCCAGCCTGTCGCACCATCCACCTTTGCCGCCTCGGTCAGCTCTTTCGGGATCGCCTGCAGGCCCGCAAGGA
>JAAFHS010000175.1 GCA_013298485.1 Rhodobacterales bacterium | reverse complement strand
GATACAGGTTTCACCATCCGCCTGCATCGTCTGGGGCATGGCACGCCCGGGTGCGACGCGCAAACCGGCTTCGGATGTCAGGCGGACCTGCGGCATATCCGGCAGGGGCATGGCCATGTCACCGGCTGGCGCGGCGGGCGGCAAGGCTAGCTCCACCACGCCGCGCGTGGCCCCTTCGGCAAGTTGCTGCACGATCGTTTGTTTCACTGCCTCCAGATTTTCGGGCGGCAGTACGGGCAGGACCGGGGGCATTCCCACCGTGACCGCCATGGGGGATGACAGCCAGTCATAAGATGGCTCCGCGATGACGGGCGGGGTCTGCCGGGTGCGCGGGCGCGGGCGATCCTTGGCCTGCAGGGCTGGCATCGCATCGCCCTGCAGCGTCAGTTCGAACGATGATGTCGGTGGTGCCGGCCCGTCGCGCAGATCAATCACAAGGGTGCGCCCATCCAGACTGAACGGCATCGCATGGCACCGGCAGGGCACATTCAGTTGCAGATATCCGGTGCGGGGGTCGGTGAATATTCCCGAGAGGCGGTCACGCGGGATCAAATCGAACACCTGCGAGACATCATAGCGCGGATCATCCAGACCAAGGCGCAGTTCATATCCGGCCGCCGTGCGCCCAAGCTGCCAGTCGGCATCGGCAGGCAGGGTCAGCACGAGCCGGGAAAAATCGTCATGTTCGCCCGACGCGATGGCCACGGTATTTGCATGCGCCTGCGGGGCCAGGGACATGAAGGCCAATGCAAGAAGCCACCTCATGCCGCGTCCTGCTTCAATGCGCGTAAGGACTCCTCAATCTCGCCAAAAGTGGGACGGACGTGATGGGGCGTGTTCTGGCGACCGACTTCGATGCAGATATTGGGTGGATGGCGGTGCAGGTTCGCGACCAGCACTTCACGGATCAGGTGGAAAAAGTGGTTGTCTTCGTCGATCACCGCCTTGATCCGGGTCGAAAACGGCCCGACGATCCCATAGGCCAGAAACACGCCCAGAAACGTGCCGACCAGCGCGCCGCCGATCATCTTGCCCAGAACCTCGGGCGGCTGGTCGATGGAGGCCATGGTCTTGATCACCCCCAGAACGGCGGCAACAATCCCCAATGCCGGCAGCGCATCGGCCATGGATTGCAAGGCATGGGCAGAATGCTGGCTGTGATGGGCCGCAGCCTCCATCCGTTTGTCGATCACTTCTTCAACCTGATGCGGATCGTCATAATTCATGGATGCCGCGCGCAGCGTGTCGCAGATCAGATCAATCGCGTCATGGTCGTGCTGAATCTTCGGATAGCGCCCGAAGATGGCGGAACCTTCTGGATTTTCGATATGTTCTTCCAGTGCCACCGGGCTGGACCGGGCGACGCGCACGAGTTCGAACAGCAGACACAGCAGATCGCGGTAGTCGTCCGGCTTCCACTTCGGGCCTTTGAAGACCTTGCCAGTATCGCGCAGGGTGTGTTTCACCGTGGCCAGATCATTCGACAGCAGGAATGCCCCCACAGCCGCCCCGCCGATCATGATCATCTCGAACGGCAGGGCTTTGAGGATGATCCCCATCTTGCCACCGGCAAGGACATAGCCGCCGAAGACCATGATGAAGATCACGGCGATACCGATCAGTGCGAACATGGTTTTTCCTTGGCAGCGGAGTTCCTGATATTCCTTGTCGCAGGGCGGGGTTAAGAAAGCCTCACTCTGTGGGGGCCTCGGCATTGCGGCCGGCCAATTGCAGGCTGATCTGATAGGCGGTCTCGGGGGCGAGGCCTGACATCACGGCAGCGGCGGCCTGTGGCTGCATCCGGCCCAGAAAACCTGCTGCGAATGCGGGGGCCATCGTCTCAAACAGGGCGGCCGCATCCTTCGGTTTCATCGTTTCATAAACAGTCGTCAGGCGTGCCAGATCCTGTTCTGCGGCCTGATCGGCAATCGCGAGCGTACTGGCCAGCGCCGCCTCGGCTGTCTGCAATTCCGCCAGTTGTTTTTCAATCGCCGCCTCAGCCAGCGCCAATGCGGCCGTCCGGTCCTTCAGCGCCGCTTCGCGCAGGGTCATGTCGGCCTCGCGCGCAGTCAGCGCATCTGCCAGTGCGGCAGGCATTGCCGCGCATTGTGCGGGTTCCGGTGCGTCTGGGGTGTCCGCCTCGTTCGCCAGCGCCGTTCCGACACCAGAGCCAAGCCGCAATGCGCCCGATGAGGCAAAAAGCAGGGCGAGAATCACAAGGGTGCTGCGACCCGATTTCGGGCGCGCGGTCATTCTGCGGCCTCGGCATAGTCGCGCACCGTGCGGCGGCGGACAAAGCGCAGTTTTTTCTCGGCCTCGCCTTCCGTGTCTGCAGGCTCTGCCTGGGGCAAAGCCGTCTGCGCATCAGGCAGATCATGCAGGGATGCCAGCAACAGCTCCAACCGGCGCGCCGCCGATTCGGACCGCAGAACCAGCTCATCCAGGCTTGAGACCGATCCCGTGGCCGCATTGCGCGCCGCCTCCAGCGCACGGGTCATGTCATCGACCTGCGCGGACAGCACCGCAATCGCCCCGCCCATCCCGGTTTCCAGCGTGGTGAACTTCTTCAACCGCAGACCCAGGACATAGCAGTAAAGGCCCGCCCCGAACGCGGCCGCCGTCAAAAGGACATCAGAAATCAGTTCCATCGCGACCCGCCTTCAGTTCAGAACAAATTCGGTGATGAGAAGATCGCGTACACGCCCCTCACCCGTCACAATCTGAATGCGCCGCAGCAGTTGCGCACGCACCCGCACGATGGCGGACTGGCCTTCCAGTTCCATCGGGTCCACCGCGCTGAGGTAGCTGTTCAGCACATCCAGAATGCGCGGCAAAAGCAGCGTCACCTCGGCGGTATGGGCCATCTCCACCTCAAGCTGTGAGGTGAATTTCAAGTGGCGGTTCTCGGCGGTTGGCCCCAGCGACACGATAACCGGATCAATGGGTACAAATGCGATCTCGGGCATTGCACCCGCATTCTCGCCATGGGCCATCGCATCATGCGCACCCAGAATCATGCCCGAATAGGTCGCGTAAAACCCGCCCCCGCCCAGAACCAGCGCCAGGAGCACGCCCATCAGAAGCGCCAGTTTTGACTTCTTTTTTGGCGGCGCATCATCGCCTTCAATCGTGTCTGACATCGTGCACTCCTCTGTGCTGGCCCCGTCATTTAGACCCATTGTCACTAACCGATTGTTAAGTCGCATCAGCCAAAGCTGCAGCCACGGGGCAGAACGCCCTGAAAGGAAATCTGGCGTGCAAAACCTGCTTTCATTGTGGTCGGCCTTGTCCATGCAGCGGCGAATCGTCGTGATCGGGGCCACGATCGCGATGTTCATGGCAGTGCTGGCGCTGGGGCGGATGGGGTCTGCCCCGAACATGTCGCTGCTTTACGCCGGGTTGGACGGGCGCACTGCGGGCGATGTGATTGCGGCCCTTGATCAGCAGGGCGCGGTCTATGAGGTGCGGGGCACCGCGATCTATGTCAATGACACGCAGCGCGATGCCTTGCGCATGACGCTCGCCGGGCAGGGCCTGCCTGCGGCGGGCAGTGCGGGGTACGAACTGCTGGATGGCATGTCGGGGTTCGGCACGACATCGCAGATGTTCGATGCCGCCTACTGGCGCGCCAAGGAGGGTGAGCTTGCACGCACCATCCTGTCAAATCCGCAGGTCCGGGCGGCCCGCGTCCATATCGCGGCGGCCCCCGATGCGCCGTTTCAACCCGACCAGCATCCATCGGCCAGTGTGACGGTCACATCCGTCAGCGGGGCCCTTGGTGCGGATCAGGCACGCGCCCTGCGCCATCTGGTGGCCGCTGCCGTGCCCGGCCTTTTGCCAAAAGACGTGGCACTGATCGACACGGTATCGGGCCTGATTGCGTTCGATGAAGACGACCCGTTGATGGGGCAGGACCCAAATGACCGCGCGGCTATCCTGCGCGCCAATCTGGAACGCCTGCTGGAGGCACGGGTCGGGCCGGGGCGGGCGATTGTCGAAGTATTCGTTGATGTGGTGACAGAGCGTGAGGCCATCACCGAACGCGTGTTCGACCCGCAGGGCCGGGTTGCGATTTCATCCGACACGGAAGAGGTTTCGGGATCATCCGGACAGTCGGATGGGCAGGTCACCGTCGCATCGAACCTGCCCGAAGGCGATGCCGGCAGCGGGCCGTCGGAACAAAGCCAATCCTCCGAAACACGCGAACGGGTGAACTACGAGGTATCCGAGACGCAGCGCGAGATTCTGCGCAGCCCCGGGGCCGTCCGCAAGCTGAGCGTGGCGGTGCTGGTGGATGTGGCCACGGTCACCGCCCCCGATGGCACGCAGACAGCCGAGCCCCGCACGGAAGAGGAACTGGCCACCTTGCGCGAGCTGGTGTCATCGGCCATGGGTTTTGATGAGGCGCGCGGCGATGTGCTGACGCTGCGGTCACTGGCGTTTCAGGCGGCCCCTGCGGATGTGGCGCTGGTCCAGGCATCCGCCACGGCATGGATGACGCCGCTGGATATCATTAAGATGGCACAGGTGGCCATACTGGCGGTTGTCGCGCTGATCCTTGGGCTGTTCGTGGTGCGTCCGATTCTGGCGCCATCCGCCGCGCGCCGCGCGCAGCTGGAGGTTGCCGCACGGCCCCTGGCCCTGCCGCCTGCACAGGGCGGGTCTTATGCGGACAATGGTGCCTTGACGGGGGAAATTCAGGATGGGTTCGATGCAACCCAATTCCGGGCGGCAGCGATTGACCACGCCGAGGACGATGCCCTGCCGACCGATCCTGTCAGCCGCCTGCGCCGCCTGATTGCGGAACGCCAAACCGAATCCATCGAGATTCTGCGTGGCTGGATGGAAAAAGAAGAGGAAAAAGCATGATGTCACGTGTCCAGCTTGAGGTGTTTCACCTTTCGTCGCCCATGCCTGCCTCCGACATTGTCGTGCTGGGCAAGATGGAACTGGAGGAGACCCGCCTTTCTGCCTTTGACAAGGGCTATGCGGCGGGTTGGGAGGATGCGCAAACCGCCCTCACATCGGAGCGGGCGCAGATGGAGGCCGAGGTGGGCCGCAATCTGCAGGCCATGGGATTTACCTTTCAGGAGGCGCGGATGCACCTTCTGCGTGGCTTGCGGCCCTTACTGTCGACGATGATGGGGCGGCTGTTGCCGACTTTGGCGCGCGAGACGCTGTGCACGCTGATCCTTGATGCCCTGATGCCGCAGGCAGAGGCGGCGCTTGATGCGCCCGTCACGGTTGTTGCGCACCCGCGCGCGCGCCCGTTTCTGGCCGGTCTCGTGGATCAGGCGAAGGGCCTTCCCTTGAAGATCATCGAAGATGCGGGTGTCGCGCAGGGCCAGATTTTTCTGCGCTTTGGCAATGGGGATGAGACGTTGATCGATCTTGACGGGGCCATCGCCCAGATCATGGCCACCGTGCGCGATTTCCTGGCCCAGGCGGATGTGGCCCCCACCGACAAAGACCACATTGGCAAGGAGCATGCTTATGGATGACCCGCAGAACCCGTTCTCGCTGGTGCCGATCGAGATCACGATTTCGGTCGGCAAGGCGCGGCCGCTGATTGCTGATCTGATGAAACTGGGGCGGGATGCGATCCTGCCCCTGGACCGGCGCGTGGATGACCCGGTGGAGCTGTATATCGGCGACCGGCTGATTGCGCGGGGTGAGTTGCAGGAGCTGTCGGGCGATCAGGAGGGGCAGCTGGCGGTGCGCCTGACCGAGGTTGCCAACCTGCGGGGCGGGTTGTGAGAACCTGGGTCCTGATTGCGGCGCTGGTCCTGATCGCGGCACCTGCGGCGGCGCAGGATCTGCCGTTTGACCTGGGGCAGAACAGCGAACTGGCGGGGCGGTCGGTGCAGCTGCTGCTGTTGATCACCATTCTCAGCATCGTGCCGGGGCTGGCGGTGATGGTGACCTGCTTTCCCTTCATCGTCACAGTACTGTCGATCCTGCGGCAGGCAATCGGACTGCAGGAGGCGCCGCCGAACATGCTGATCGTCAGTCTTGCGCTGTTTCTGACCTGGTTCGTGATGGACCCGGTCCTGACCGAGGCCTGGGTCAAGGGGCTGGAGCCGCTGTCGCAGGGCACTGTTGATCTG
>JAAFHS010000174.1 GCA_013298485.1 Rhodobacterales bacterium | reverse complement strand
TGGCGCCCGAGATGGAATTTTTCCTCACCGCCCGCAACATCGACCCCAACCAGCCCGTGATCCCCCCCATGGGGCGTTCGGGCCGCAGGGCCGCGGGCAAGCAGGCCTATTCCCTGTCGGCGGTCGATGAATACGGCAAGGTCATCGATGACATCTATGACTTCGCCGAGGCGCAGGGGCTTGAGATTGACGGCATCCTGCAGGAAGGCGGCGCAGGCCAGATCGAATTGAACCTTGCCCATGGTGACCCGATCCGCCTTGCGGATGAGGTGTTCTTCTTCAAACGCCTGATCCGCGAAGCCGCGTTGCGCCACGATTGTTTCGCCACCTTCATGGCCAAACCCATCGCGGGTGAACCCGGCAGTGCGATGCACATCCACACCTCCGTGATCGATGCCAAGACCGAAAAGAACATCTTCGCAGGTCCCAAGGGCGTGGAAACCGACGCCTTCCTGCACTTCATCGCAGGCATGCAGAACCATCTGTCCGGTGCCATCGCGCTGCTCGCCCCTTACGTCAACAGCTACCGCCGCTACGTCCCCGATTTCGCCGCCCCCATCAATCTGGAATGGGGCCGCGACAACCGCACCACCGGCCTGCGCATCCCGATCAGCAGTCCGGCGGCCCGCCGCGTCGAAAACCGCCTGCCCGGCATGGATTGCAACCCCTATCTCGGGATCGCCGCCACCCTCGCCTGCGGCTATCTGGGATTGATGGAGAAAAAGGCCCCGCGTCCTGAATTCGCAGGCTCCGCCTATATCGACAGCGACGAAATCCCCGTGAACCTCGGCGATGCGCTCGATTTGCTGGAGGAAGACAAGGCCCTGCAAGAGGTCGTGGGTATGGACTTCTGCAAGGTCTACGATTCTGTCAAACGCAATGAATACAAAGAGTTCCTTCAGGTCATCAGCCCATGGGAACGCGAACATCTGCTTTTGAACGTATGAACCTGCTCTACGCCAACGACCGCAAGGGGGAATACCCCCCCTCCTACTACACCGCCACCGCCACACCGCTAGACCCATTCCCGGTTCTGGCAGGCGCGCAGACGGCCGATATCTGCGTGGTGGGTGGCGGTTACATGGGCCTGTCCGCCGCACTCCACTTGGCCGAGGCGGGCCATGACGTGGTCCTGCTGGAGGCGCATCGTGTAGGCTTCGGCGCATCGGGCCGCAACGGGGGCCAGGTCGGCTCCGGCCAGCGCCGCGATCAGGATGATCTGGAACGCATGGTCGGCAAGGGCGATGCCCGCCGCCTGTGGGACCTGGGCGAAGATGCCAAATCCCTCGTCCGCGACCTGATCGCCCGCCACCACATGCCCGTCACCTTCCGCCCCGGCGTCGCACATGCCTGCTGGACCGACGCCGAAGTGCGCCATGATCAGGCCTATGCCACGCGTCTGGCCCGCGACTACGGCTATGACCAGATCGCACCGCTGGATACCCCCGCCATTCGTGCCCTCATCGGCTCTCCCGCCTTCAAGGGCGGCACGATCGACCGGGGTGCCGGGCATATCCACCCCCTGAACTTCGCCCTCGGTCTGGCAAAGGCCGCCCAGGCCGCGGGCGTGCGCATTCATGAACGCACCGAGGCGCTGCAAATCCGCCCCGGTGCCAAACCTGTCGTGCAAACCACCTCCGGCACTGTCACCGCCAACCATGTGATCCTTGCGGGCAACGGCTATATGGCCGGACTTGCCCGCCAGTATTCGGCAAAAGTCATGCCGATCAACAACTTCATCATCGCCTCCGAACCGCTTGGCGATCGCGCCAGGGATATCCTTGCCGAACCCATCGCCGTCGCCGATACCAAATTCGTCGTTAACTACTGGCGTCTGTCCGATGACAACCGCCTGCTGTTTGGCGGTGCCGAAAGCTATGGCTACCGCTTTCCCGATATCATCAAGGCCGTCACCAAACCAATGCTGGAGATTTATCCCCAGATGCACGACGTGAAGATCGACTATGCCTGGGGCGGCACCCTTGCCATCACCGTCAACCGCATGCCCGCGCTCATGCGCATCCATCCCAATGTCATGGCCGCCTCGGCCTGTTCCGGCCATGGTGTTGCCATGGCCACAATGACAGGCCGGATCATGGCCCAGGCGGTGCATGCCCAGTCGGCAGAGTTCGACCTGCTGGCCTCCCTCCCCAAGCCCAGCTTCCCCGGCGGGGCCGCCCTGCGCTGGCCCCTCCTCGTGCTGGCCATGACATGGTATTCCATGCGGGATCGGCTGGGGCTGTAGGCTCTTTTCTGCCCCGCAAGACGGTGTCATCAACATGTCACTGGCTTTTCCACCGCCAAGACATTACAGCTTTCCCAAATATGACATTCAGGAAAGCTGTAGATGGCACCCGACGGACAGACCCTCGCCCCCAACGTTTACGATGCCGAACCCATTCCCGATGCCGCGCGCGCGGAAATTGACCGTTTGCTGACATCGGGCGATCTGTTCCGCTATACGGCACCCGCAGATGCCCCCGTCGCCCTGCTCGAGGTCGAATTCGCAAACCTCCTCGGCGCGCGCTACGCCCTTGCCGTCTCCTCCTGTTCCGCCGCGCTGTTCCTGTCGCTGAAAGCGCTTGATCTGCCAAAAGGCGCGAAAGTCCTGATCCCCGCCTTCACCTTCGCTGCCGTCCCCAGCGCTGTCGTCCACGCCGATTGCGCGCCCGTGCTGGTCGAGGTCGGCCAAAACTACCGCGTCGACATGGCCGATTTCGCGGCCAAACTCCCCGGTGCGGATGCCGTGATGATCAGCCATATGCGCGGCCATACCTCCGACATGGACGCCATCATGGCGCTGGCGGATGCCGCGGGCGTGCCCGTCATCGAAGACGCCGCCCACAGCCTCGGCACGACTTGGGGTACCCGCAACATCGGCACCATCGGGCGTATCGGCTGCTTCAGCTTTCAGTCCTACAAACTCGTCAATGCGGGCGAAGGCGGCATCATGGTCACCGACGATCCTGAACTTGCCGCCCGCGCCATCATCATGTCGGGCGCTTATGAGCAGAACTGGAAAAAACACCCCGGCCTGCAGAACAGCTTCGGCCACTGGCAGAACAAGCTGCCGCTTTATAACCTGCGCATGCAGAACCTGTCCGCTGCCGTCATCCGCCCGCAACTCCCCCTTGTTGCTGAGCGCGTGGCCAAGGGCCTTGCCAACCATGACTACGTCGCTGGCCGCCTGAACAGCACAACAACCCTGCATGTCCCCCCGGCCCTGCCGCAGGAAAGCCGCGCCCCCGACAGCATCCAGTTCAACCTGATCGGTGATTGGACAGATGCGCAGGCCACGGGCTTCCAATCCGCCGCAAAGGCGCGTGGTGTTTCCGTGCAGGTGTTCGGCCTGTCCGATGGCAATGCCCGCGCCTTCTGGAACTGGCAGTTCCTGGGCGATCCGCCCGATCTGCCGCAAACCCGCGCCATGCTGATGCGCGCCTGCGACGTCCGCCTGCCCGCGCGTCTGACAAGGCCGGAGCTTGACTATATCGCCGACGCCCTGATCGACGCCGCGACTGATGCGTGCAATCAATGATGGGCAGAATTGCCCATCCTACCTCACGCACGCCGCGTAGGATGGGCAATTTGCCCATCACCCCCGATGGTCACACCCCGTCCCGCCAGCGGTTCACAATCGGATAGCGCCGGTCCAGCCAGAACGCCTTCCGCGTCAGCCGCGTGCCCGGTGCCGCCTGAAACCTTTTGTATTCGCTCAGATAAAGCAACTGCTCGATCTTCTTGACCACGGCCCGGTCAAACCCGTCCGCCACCAGATCATCGACCGCCATTTCATGGTCCACCAGCCCCTCCAGGATCCGGTCCAGCACCGCATAGGGCGGCAGGCTGTCTTCATCCTTCTGATCCGGCCGCAGTTCCGCCGACGGCGGCTTGTCGATCACCCGTGGCGGGATCACCACGCCACCCGGCCCCATCATCCATGCATGATGATGGGCATTCCGCCAGCGGCAGGTCTCGAACACCCGCGTCTTGTACAGATCCTTGATCGGGTTGAACCCCCCGTTCATATCCCCGTAAATCGTGCAATACCCCACCGCCACTTCCGACTTGTTCCCCGTCGTCAGCAGCATCTCGCCGAACTTGTTCGACAGCGCCATCAGCATCAGGCCCCTGAGGCGGCTCTGGATGTTCTCCTCGGTGATCCCGGGGGCGGTGCCTTCAAACAGCGGCCCCAAAGCCTCGGCCACCGCCGCCTGCCCCCCCGAAATCGGCACCGTATCCAACCGGCAACCCAACGCATGCGCCACTGCCGCCGCATCATCCAGTGACGCCTGCGATGTGAACCCCGATGGCAGCATCACACAGCGCACATTCGCAGGCCCGATCGCATCCGCCGCAATCGTCGCCACAATCGCGCTATCAATCCCCCCAGACAGCCCCAGCAGAACCTTCTTGAACCCCGTCTTCCCCAGATAGTCGCGCAGGGACACGACCATCGCATGATAATCCGCCTCGATGGATGTCGGCAGCACCGCCTGCATCCCCGTCTTCGCCCGCCAGCCCTCCGGCCCCTTCTCGAAATCAACATGCGCGATGCAGTCCTCAAACTGCGGCAGCTGCACCGCCAGATGCCCGCCCGGGTTCAGAACGAAAGACGCCCCGTCAAACACCTGGTCATCCTGCCCCCCCGTCATGTTCAGATAAACCAGCGGCAGCCCCGTCTCCACCACCCGCGCCACCATCAGGTTCGTGCGCACCTTTGGCTTGCCCCGGTGGTAGGGCGATCCGTTCGGCACCAGCAGAATCTCCGCCCCCGTTTCCGCCAGCGTTTCCGACACATCCGCGTGCCAGGCGTCCTCGCAGATCGGCGTCCCGATGCGCAGCGGACCCACCCGGTAGGGGCCGTGCACATCCGCCGACGCAAAGACGCGCTTCTCGTCAAACACCCCGTCATTGGGCAATTCGTGCTTCAGGATCACCGACCGTACCGCCCCGCCCTGCAGCACGTAATACCCGTTATACAGCTTGCCCTCACGCAGATGCGGCCCGCCGATGCCCAGCGCCGGTCCCTCCACGATCCCCGCCGCCAACGCGTCAATCGCCCGCATCGCATGTGCCACGAACGCGGGCTTCAGGATCAGATCCTGCGTCTGATACCCCGTAATGAACATCTCTGTCAGGGCGACCATATCCGCCCCCGCATCGCGCCCCGCCTCCCAGGCGCGCCGCGCAAGTGCGGCATTGGCATCAATCGCCCCCAGCACCGGGTTCAGCTGCGCAAGGGTCAGACGAAAGGTCTCGGGCATCATGCACTCCAGATCACCCCGGTGGTTCTAGCAGAAGCACCGCCAAGGGAAAGGCCGCGCACTTGTCACACCCCGGGGCAAAAGCTAGGGTGCCCCGGTTGATTTGGAGAAAGCGCATGCGTCACATCTTGTCACTTGCCATGGCGCTCGCCCTGCCTGCGGTGACGGCCCAGGCACAGGATATCGTGACCAAGCAATATGATGACGGCTCGGTCTATGAAGGCACGTTTCTGAACGGGCGGCAGGATGGCACCGGCACCTATACCCTGCCCAACGGCTATGAATACACCGGCGAATGGGCGAATGGCGAAATCAGCGGTCAGGGTACTGCGCGCTATCCCAACGGCTCCGTCTATGAAGGCACGTTTGCCGCCGGCAAACCCGAAGGCCGCGGCCGCATCACATACCCCGACGGCGGCACGTATGAGGGCGACTGGACCGATGGTGCCATTACCGGCACAGGCATTGCCCGCTATGCCAGCGGCGCAGTCTACACGGGCGGCTTTGTCAACGGCGTGCAGCATGGCCAGGGCGTGATCGAAAACCCAGATGGCTACCGCTATGAGGGCGGCTTTGTCGATGGCGTCAAGGAAGGTACTGGCAAGATCACCTATCCTGACGGCGCGGTCTATGACGGCAGCCTCAAGGCCGGGGTGCGCGATGGTAAGGGCACGCTGACCCTGCCCGACGGGCTGACCTATATCGGTGACTGGGCCGCAGGCCAGATGACAGGTCAGGGCCGGCTGACCCAACCCAATGGCGATGTCTATGAAGGCCAGATGGCCGATGGGCGGCGGCAGGGCACCGGCACCGTCAGCTATGCCAATGGCGATGTTTATGAAGGCGATTTTGCCGCCGACAAACGCCATGGCAGGGGGGTGTT
>JAAFHS010000173.1 GCA_013298485.1 Rhodobacterales bacterium | reverse complement strand
ACGGCCTCTTCGATCGCCGAAACGCTGTGGCACAGCTGGAATGCGCCATCGCTGCTGCGGGCCATCCAGTGCAGGGTACCCGCCATCTCCAGCGCGACAGCCTGTGCTGCGGCAAGGGGCATGGGGTCGGGCAGGGGAAGATCGTAGGGCGGGTCGTCCATGCGCGTCTGCAGGTCGCCTGCCGCCGGATCGACCGGGGATGGCACATAGATCGCGAACAGACCGCCGACAAAGCCACCGGCCTGCATGCGCGGCAGATCAAGATGACCCTTGCCATTCCCGACAAGCCAAAGCTCATCGCGCGGACCGCGCCCGGTATGGATGCGGTAGAGGATGTCGTTGTGGCCGTCGAATACCGGATATGTCATCGCCGATACCTGCCACGAAGATGCGCGCGAAGCCAGTGAAACACAGGTTTTTGATATCATTTTGCGTGGCCTGAAGGTCACAACCCCTTGTGATGCCCCGAAAAGCTGCGTATTCGGCCTTGAAAGCGCCCAAATGCGGTGCAATTTGATACAAACACGAGCCATCAAGGTAAGGGCAGTCCAAATGGCCACGACGTCGTCTTCCCCCTCGCAACAGCAAGGCGGGTCGAACACACCCTCGCAGCAGGCCGGTCAATCCGGCGGCAGCACGCAACAGCAGGCTGGCAGTACCAAAAAACCGATCATCCGGGACTGGGCCGCCTTCTAAGGGCCCTTTTGGCTGGTTAACGGTTGGGTTACGCTGCAGCAGCGGCTGCGAGCGACATTATGTCTGATCCGATTTCTTCCATTCCGAATCTTGGCCCCGCGTCCGAGGCGGCCTTTGCCAAAGCGGGCATCCACACGGCAGACGAAGTCCGCGCCCTGGGGCCTGATGAATGCTACCGTCGGCTGCTGCGGGCGGGATCCCAGCCGCATTTCATCGGCTACTATGTACTGGTCATGGGCCTGCAGGGCCGCCCGTGGAATGATTGCAAGGGCGAGGAAAAAAAGGCGCTGCGCGCGCGGTTCGATGCCATCAAGGCCGATTTTGCCGGAAGCCATGAAAAGGGCCGCTCCGATCTGGAGGCGGCCCTGAACATGTTCGGGGTGGTGGAGCGGCGTTAGCCGACGAGTTCGAGACCTGAGAAGAAGAACGCGATTTCGCGCGCGGCGGCAGCCTCGCTGTCCGATCCATGCGCGGAGTTTTCGCCCTTGGACAGTGCAAATTCCTTGCGGATGGTGCCCGGTGCGGCCTGGGCCGGATCGGTGGCACCCATCACTTCGCGGTTCTTGGCAATCGCATTCTCGCCTGCCAGAACCTGCACGACAACGGGTTCGGACGCCATGAACGCACACAGCTCAGCGTAAAACCCGCGCTCCTTGTGTTCGGCATAAAAGGCACCCGCCTGCGCCATGGTCAGATGAATACGCTTGCTGGCCACGACACGCAGGCCCGCCTCTTCAAACTTGGCGATGATCTTGCCGGTCAGGTTGCGCTTGGTGGCATCCGGTTTGATGATGGAAAGAGTATGCTCAACGGCCATGATGTTTGTCCTTGTCTGGTTGCGCGCAGGGCCCCTGCCCGGCGGCATATGATTGCGCGCGTTCGGTAACAGAAGGCCTGCCTGATGAAAACCCCCGCCACGGCATCACGGGCGGTTGACGCCTGCGCGCACATCGGGCAAGCGGACGGGCATGTTACGCATCACCGAGATCACCTATTCCGTCGAGGGCCGCCCGTTGTTCGAAGGGGCCTCGGCCACGATTCCCACAGGCCACAAGGTGGGCCTTGTGGGCCGCAATGGCACGGGCAAGACCACGCTTTTCCGCCTGATCAAGGGCGAGTTGGCGCTGGAGGGGGGCGAGATTTCGCTGCCGTCGCGTGCAAAGATCGGGGGCGTGGCGCAAGAGGTGCCATCGTCATCGACCAGCCTGCTGGACACGGTGCTGGAGGCCGATACCGAACGCACGGCGCTTCTTTATGAGGCGGATCACGCGACGGACCCCGCGCGGATTGCCGATATCCAGACGCGGCTGGCCGATATTGATGCGTGGTCTGCGGAGGGGCGGGCATCGGCGATCCTGAAGGGGTTGGGGTTCGATGCCGAGGCGCAGTTGCGCCCCTGTTCGGATTTTTCGGGCGGCTGGCGGATGCGGGTGGCGCTGGCAGGTGTGCTGTTTGCGCAGCCCGACCTGTTGCTGCTGGACGAGCCGACCAACTATCTGGACCTTGAGGGGGCCCTCTGGCTGGAATCCTATCTGCAGAAATACCCGCACACCGTGCTGATCATCAGCCATGACCGCGGACTGCTGAACCGGGCTGTGCAGGGGATTTTGCATCTCGATGCGCGCAAGCTGACCTATTGGAACGGGCCCTATGACCAGTTCGCGCGCCAGATGGCCGAACGCCGGGCGGTACTGACAGCCGAGGCGAAGAAGCAGGACGCGCGGCGCGCGCATCTGCAGAGCTTTGTGGACCGCTTCAAGGCGAAGGCATCAAAGGCCGTGCAGGCGCAGTCCCGCGTGAAGATGCTGGAAAAGATGACACCGATCACCGCCCCGGAAGAGGCGAAGAAGCAGGTCTTCACCTTCCCCGCACCTGAGGAGCTGTCGCCGCCCATCATCAATATGGACGCGGCTGCGGTCGGCTATGGCGGTGTGCCCGTGCTGCGAAGGTTGAACCTGCGGATTGATCAGGATGACCGGATCGCCTTGCTGGGCCGCAATGGCGAAGGGAAATCGACGCTGTCCAAACTGCTGGCAGCCAAGCTGACGACGGCTGAGGGCAAAGTGATCCGCCATTCGAAACTGCGCATCGGATACTTCGCGCAGCATCAGGTGGATGAGTTGTTCATTGATGAGACCCCCTTGCAGCACCTGCAGCGTCTGCGGCCCGCCGAGGGGCAGCCAAGGTTACGGGCACGGCTTGCGGGGTTCGGGCTGATGGCGGATCAGGCGGAAACAGTTGTGGGGCGGCTGTCGGGCGGGCAGAAGGCGCGGTTGTCGCTGCTGCTGGCCACGATTGATGCGCCGCATCTGCTGATCCTCGACGAGCCGACCAACCACCTTGATATGGAAAGTCGCGAAGCGCTGGTGGAGGCGCTGACGGAATATTCGGGCGCGGTTGTGCTGGTCAGCCACGACATGCACCTTTTGGGGCTGGTGGCGGACCGGCTGTGGCTGGTCAAGGGCGGCGCAGTGGAGCCCTACACCGAGGACCTTGAGGCGTACCGGCGGCAATTGCTGGCCGGTGATGCGCCGCAGGTGGAGGCAAAGCCTGCCGCCAAGCCCAAGGCTGTCAGCCGGGATGACATGCTGGCACTGAAGGCCGAGGTGCGCAAATGCGAAGAACGTTTGGCCAAACTGAACGACATGCGCGACAAGCTGGCAAAAAAGCTGGCAGACCCCGCACTTTATGAGGCGGGCCGGGTGGGTGAGCTGGAAACCTGGAACAAGAAATACGCCGAAGTGATGGAAGGTCTGGACCGCGCCGAGGCGATGTGGCTGGCGGCACAGGAACGGCTGGAGGCGGTGGCGGCATGATCGAGACATCCTTCCTGATCACGGCCTTTGCGACGCTGTTTGTGGTGATCGACCCGCCGGGGCTGGTGCCGTTGTTCATCGCGCTGACGCGGGGGATGAGTGCGGAGCGCCGCCGCGCGATGGCGCTGCGGGCCTGTATCATTGCGGCCTGTCTTTTGCTGATGTTCGGGCTGGCGGGTGAGGCGATCCTGGGGTTCATCGGGATTTCGATGCCTGCCTTCCGGATTGCGGGCGGGATCCTGTTGTTTCTGACCGCCCTCGACATGCTGTTCGAACGCCGTACGCAGCGGCGCGAGGGGCAGCAGGCGGAGCCGGATCATGATCCGTCGGTGTTTCCGCTGGCAACCCCGCTGATTGCAGGGCCGGGGGCGATTGCGTCGGTCATTCTGCTGGTGGGGGAAAGCGGGCCCGGCTGGGCGGGCACGGCGGCGGTGATGGGATTGATGCTGGGCATGATCGCCGTGACCTACCTGTTCCTGCTCGCCTCGCCACCGCTGGAGCGGATGCTGGGGCGGACGGGGACGATCGTGATCACCCGGCTGCTGGGCATGCTGCTGGCGGCCCTGTCGGTGCAGTTCGTGATCGACGGGATCACGGGCACGGGCCTGATCGGATAACCTTTTCGGCAAGGCGATTGCATCAAGGCCATGGACATCCTAGCTTTGTGAGGCGGCTGAGCACGGGGTTGTGATGATCGAGGGTGACGACTGGGGCAGGCTTGCCTATCTGGGGCTGATCCTGCTGGCGCTGCTGGGCTGGATGATTGTCGAATACAAAAGCAGGCTGGGCTTTGCGATGCGTTCGGCGGCGGCCTGGGCGATGATCTTCATCGGGGTCACGGCGGGCTATGGCATCTGGCAGGACATGCAGGGCCGCATTATGCCGCTGCAGGAGGTGAATGGCGGCACGGTGGAACTGCCGCGCGCGCAGGACGGGCATTACTATGCGACGCTGACCATCGACGGGACGGAGATTGAATTTCTGGCGGACACGGGCGCGTCAGAGCTGGTGCTGAGCGAGGAGGATGCCGCGCGGCTGGGGATCGACCGGACCAGTTTGCATTATCTGGGCGAGGCGCAGACGGCGAACGGGGTGGTGCGCACGGCACGGGTGGAATTGCCGGTGGTGGAATTCGGGCCGTTCCGCGACACGGATGTGGTGGCCTATGTGACCGATGGCGACATGGGGGGATCCCTGCTGGGGATGAGTTACCTGGGGCGGTTCCGGATTGAGATCGCAGAGCGGCGGATGATCCTGAGCCGGTAGTTCGGGGCAAAATTGACGGCTGTCAATTTACAGGATTACGTAATAATATCAGATCATTAAAAAGTTATCCACAGGGTCGCGTTAAGACTTTTGAAACATTGCGTGATCGGTGAGTGCCGGGCTGAAGCCCGGCCTGCGGCGGTGGATGGGCATTGGTTATGGGGTGCCCTGTTTCTCGGCCGTTTTTGCCCATTTGCCGCTGTCTTCGGACCAGTATTCGGCGGGCACGCCGGCATCGGTCAGGGTGCGCCACAAGGTGCGGGCCTGAGTGACCGCCGCATCATCGGCCCCGTTGAACACGACCCAGAGGCGGGAGAGGCTGCGCGCCTCGTCCACCGTTGCGGTGGCGCCGTCGGTCAGGATGATACCTTCAGCCGCGTTCACGGCATCCCCCTGCCCCAGCAGCACGGGCTGATCCGCATCATGCGCGCCACCGGCAAGACCGTGGGGCAGAAAGCCATCCTCGGGGACAGCCCAGAGACGGGTATCAAGGCGCGCGAGGGTGGCGTCATCGGTGCCGCGCACCATGACGCGCCAGCCCTGCGCCAAGGCACGGGTCAGGAGCGTGCGGATCAAGTCATCCTCGGCAGATCGGGTGAGGTGGTAAAAGAGGGCGGGCATTACAGCGGTGTGTTCATGGGCGTGCGGGCGGGAGCCTCCGGCGGGGATATTTGAAGACAGAAAATATGGGGGCGGGGCATGTCAGGTCCCGCGCGCAGGCAAGGTGGGATCATAGCTGCCAAGCGTCCAGATATGGCCTTCGGGGTCGCGGATGGTGAAGCTGAGCCCGCCATAGGGTTCGGAGCGCAGCGCAATCAGCACCTCGAGGCTGGCTGCCACCGCGCGGGCATAGCGGGCGGCGACATCGGGGACGACGGCGTAGATCGACACGGTTTCGCGCCCGCCGGTATCGGCGGGGTGAATCATGAAGGCATCGAATTCATTCGGTTCCGCGAGGTTGCCCGTCGGCCCGATCATCACCAGCCCCGATTGCGGGCCGTCCTCGCTGGCCGTCAGTTGCGCGTGGATCAGGGCGCCGTTTTCATCACGGAACACAGCGTGTTCAGCGAACCCCAAGGTCCGTGTCAGGAAGACAAGGGCGGCCTCGGGGTCGCGGTAGCGTGTGGCGGGGATGATCACGCGGACGTTTCGCAAAGATCGCGGATGAGGCGATCCAGCGCCATGACGCCCCAACCGGTGGCCCCCTTGGGTGACAGGGGCAGATCGGATTTCACAAGGGCGGTGCCTGCAATATCAAGGTGGATCCAGGGGGTTTCGGGTTTGACGAAACGGGCGAGGAACTGGGCCGCCGTGATGGCCCCGCCGTCGCGCCCGCCGATGTTCATCATATCGGCGATGCGGGATTTCAGCTTGGC
>JAAFHS010000172.1:3259-6156 GCA_013298485.1 Rhodobacterales bacterium | reverse complement strand
CAACGCCTTCACAATGGCCGCGTAGCCGCCTGCGTCAAGATAGGTCTGCTCATCAGGCGTCGATATGCGGCCCAAGGCCAGATTGCGCGTGGGAAAGCGGCCAAAGCGGCGGATCACCTCGGCGTGCGCACGGGCATGCAGGGCCATGTCGGGGTCGGATGGCATGCGCGTCTCCATCAGATGCACTGCCATCGCCTGTTCGGCGGGCACTTCGGCATGTTCGAACGGCATGTAGAAGAACTGCCGTTCCGGTTCGGGGGCCTCCATATCCCAGCCCGCCTTCAGCGCCGTCTTTGCGGCAGCCAGGGCGCGGGCATCGCAAGCGAATGCAAGCGGCGTGTCGCGGTGGATGTTGCGGGAAAACTGATCGGTGACGATCAGATAGGCGAGTGTCGCCGGGGTGCCGTCCACCCAGTGTTCAAGGTTGCCGTCATGGGCGGCCTGCCAGACCTCGGCAAACCGCGTTCGGCACATCGCATCAATCGCGGCCCCGCCTTTGTACCAGCCGTCGGCGCCGACCTCGCCCAGCCAGAAATCCAGCACTGCGATGGGATCGGCCATCAGTTTTTCCCCTCGATCACGGCCCCGACGGCCAGCGAGGACGCATTCGGCGACAGGCCAGCAAAGGCGCCGGGGTCGGCAGGTGCGGCGCGGCGCGTCATGCGCCAGGCGGCATATCCGGCGAGGGCCGCAAACAGCAGGCCCATGAACAGGAAAAACCCGCCCGGCCCGATGGTTTCCATCAGCCAGCCGGTGATCAGCGGGCCTGCAATCGCACCAAGGCCGTTCAGGAAGATCAGCCCGGCAGAGGCTGCGGCCATCTCCTCCTTCCCCAGATAATCATTGCTGTGCGCAATCAGCAGCGAATAAAGCGGATTGGTGATGCCCCCCAGCAGCACCGCAACCAGCAAGAGTGCGGTAAAAGGCAAGGGGGCGAGGGTTGCGACCAGCATGGTCGCCGCCGCAACGGCCGACAGCGCGAAGATCAGCTGCCGGCGGTCCATCCGGTCCGACAGCCGCCCGATGGGATATTGCAGCACAAGGCCGCCGGTATAGGTGGCCGCGACAAACAGGGCGATCTGCGCGACCGACAGGCCCGCCATCGTGCCCCAGACGGCGGCCATGCCGAACATCGCGGCAAAGACGCCGCCCGTCAGCAGCATGCCGACGCAGCCGAGGGGGGAGACGCTGAACAGGCGCAGAAAGCTGAGCCTTTGGATCGTGCCGAAGGTCGGCGCAGGCGTATCAGCCAGCAGCAGCGGCATGAAGGCGAGGGAGACGAGGACGGAAGGAATGATGAACAGCGTAAAGCCCGAGGGATCGCCCACGCTGAGCAGGCCCTGGGCGGCGATGATGCCGATCATCTGGACGATCATGTAGGCGGACAGGGCCTGCCCGCGGGTCTCGTTGCTGGCGGTGTTGTTCAGCCAGCTTTCGGCACAGACATAGATGCCGGAAAAGCAGAACCCGATGATGATGCGCATCACGGTCCAGGCCGTCCAGTCCAGAAAGACGGGATAGAGGACAAGGACGGCGGAAATCAGTGAGCCCAAGGCGGCAAAGACGCGCACATGGCCGACGCGGCGGATCATTTCGGGGGCCATGGTGGTGCCGCCGAGAAAGCCGACGAAGTAGGCCGACATGACGGCGGAAATCTGATAAGTCGAGAAACCTTCGATATCGCCACGGATGCCGAGCAGCGATCCCTGCACGCCGTTGCCCACCATCAGCAGCATGACGCCGAGGAGAAGCGGCCAGGTCTGGGCGAGGGTTTTCAGCATGCACAACGTTCCTGATTCTTGGTGAAGGCTAGCAGTATGCCGCTGGGCAGTCGGATGAAAAGCGACGCGCAAAGGGTGGCGCCGGATAAAAATTTTAGTCCTAAAATTTTTAGCTCCCGCCGTCGGGGATCAGCAGCGAGGCATCCCCATAGCTGAAGAACCGGTAATCATTGGCGATGGCATGGGCATAGATGCGGCGGATGCGGTCCTGGCCCATCAGGGCGCTGACCAGCATCATCAGGGTGGATTTCGGCAAATGGAAATTGGTCATCAGGGCATCGGTCACGCGGAAAGTGAAGCCGGGATAGATGAAGATATCGGTGGGGCCGGTCCAGGGTTCAACGCGCCCACTGCGGCCCGCCGATTCGATTAGGCGCAGGGCGGTGGTGCCGACGGGGATCACCCGGCCGCCAGCATCCCTGGTGGCGTTGATTGCGGCGGCAGCGGCGGGTGTCACCTCGCCCCATTCGGCATGCATTCTGTGGGTGGTCACATCATCGACCTTGACGGGCAGAAAGGTGCCTGCGCCCACATGAAGGGTCACCTCGGTGAACGCAACACCCTTGGCGGCAAGGGCGGATAGCAGGTCCGCGTCGAAATGCAAAGACGCCGTGGGGGCGGCGACAGCACCCGTGTGGCGGGCAAAGACGGTCTGGTAATCGTCGCGGTCCTGCGCATCGGGCGGGCGCTTTGCGGCGATGTAGGGGGGCAGCGGCATGGCCCCCGTGGCATTCAGCGCGGCATCGAAATCATCGCCCGCAAGGTTGAAGATCAGGCGCATGTCGGTTTCGGATTTTTCGGCGACGGTGGCCGACAGGTTATCGGAAAAGACGATCACCTCGCCGACCTGCAGCTTGCGCAGGGGTTTGGCAAGCGCGCGCCAGCCGTCGCTTGCGGGTTCCAGCAGCGTCACTTCGATCCTGGCCACCCCGTCGCCGCGGGTGCGGTGCCCGGTCAGGCGCGCGGGGATGACGCGGGTGTTGTTCAGGACCAGCCGGTCGCCCGCACGGAAGACATCCACCAGATCGCGGACATGGGCATCGCGGATCGCATCCCCCGTGGCCAGCAGCAGGCGTGCGGCGGTGCGGGGGCGCGCGGGGCGCGTCGCGATCAGCG
>JAAFHS010000172.1:0-3249 GCA_013298485.1 Rhodobacterales bacterium | reverse complement strand
TCAGCGCATCGGGCAGATCGAAATCGAAATCATCCAGCCGCATCAGCCGTCGCCTTCCGGGCGCTCGACCGGCGTCGGCCGCCGCGTTGGCGGCGGGTCCGGTGCGACCTCGGGTGCGGGCTCTGCAATCCCTTCGCGGTTGAGGGCCGGGGGCGACTGGCGGAAGATGTCGCGGAACATGCCGGGGGTCAGGATCGACAGCGGGTTCACGCTGATCGCCGGGTCCTCTGCGGTGCCGCGCATGCGGTAGTTGAACCCGAACAGCCCCTCGCCCCGCCGGGTAAAGATGGCCCCGATGCCGTTCACAAGGTAGATGGGCGAGATCACGCCCTGGACATCCAGCCGTTTGCTGCCGGTCTGATAGACGCCCGCCATCGACACACCCAGCGACGCGCCAACGGCGGAGCCTTTTGATATCTCGATCGCATCCGGGGTCAGCAGGAAATCGACGCGGGAGGTATTGAAGACAATGCCCTGGCCGTTCAGCTGTTCCAGAATGCCCACGACCGAGATCGCGTTCAGCAGTTCGGCCAGCGCATTGGTGTTGCGCACGCGGATGTTGCGGATTTCGGCCTGCCCGTCATAGACGCCATCGGTTGCGCGCGGGATCAGCTGCAGATCAAGGCTGCCGCCCCGGGCGGACGCGAAGACGCCCGCCTTGGCCATTACCGTGCCCGCATCGTCCGACTGGATGCGCACAGCGGATCCGTTCTCAACCGGCACGACCGTGCCCGTCACTGCGCCCTCGCCGTTGACCGCCGCCGTGAAGCTGCCGTTCAGGCCGCCGCGCGGGGTGAATTCACCGCGAAAGCCGGTGAAGGCGATACTGTCGGTCACGATCAGCTGATCGAGTTGCAGGGTGAACGGGCTACCCGTGCCGTCACCACGCCCCCTGCCCCGGTCGGGCATCCGGCGCAGATCAATCGCGCCACCCGTGACGGCAATGGTGGAGCGGCCCCTGCCCTGCCCGGTCAGCGTGACGGAGGCATCGAGCCAGTCATCCAGTGTCACCTGGTTGAACCGCGCCTCTGCCAGACCGCCACCGCTGCGCAGGCTGATCGTCCCCGTGGCCTGCAATCCGGCGGCATTCAGCGCGATGCGGGTGACCGCCGGGGGTTGGGACAATGTCGCGTCCACCTCCAGCGTGCCGCGCCCGCCTTGCGGTTTGGACCAGCCAAGATCGGGCAGACTAAGCCCCAGCCCCGCAAGGTTCGAGGACAGCTGCAGGCGCGGGGCCTCACCCCGGACAAGATCAATCGCAACCTCGGCCACGCCCTGCCCGCTCAGCATATCGGCGGGCAGACCAAGACCCAGGTCCTTTGCCCCCGCATCCGACAGGGTGACCACGCCTTCGATGCGCGCGCGCCCGCGCGCCGCCGGACCGAAACCCTGGGTATAGGTCACATCAAACGGCACCACGCCCAGATTGCCGGGCCCCGTAATCTCCATCCCCGCAGGGGTCGCGGTCAGCGCAAGGGCGTCAGCCGTGATCTCGCGCCCCGGTACCAGCACGGTTGAGCGGAAATCGGTGATCTGGCCTGCGACGGTGTAGTCCACATCGTCCAGTTGCACGCGCTGCACCAGCGGGATCGACAACTGCGTGCGCACGACGGCCTGCCCGTCACCCAAAGTGACCGGACGGTCGGCCTTGGTCATGAAACCAAAGGGCGGCTGGTCCAGCAGCGACAGGGTCGCGGTCAGGCTGGAGCGGGTGTTCAGATCAATCTCGGCCCGGTTCGGACGCCGGGTGATGTCGGGGATCGCAAAGACCGAGCCCGCCACATCAATCGCCCCGCCCTCGGGCGGGGTCACGGTGCCACGGTCCAGGACAATGGTATAGGTCTTGCCTTCCAGCGTGGAATATCCGGCACCGGATTCGATCACCGGCAGCGTGCGCATCGGTGAATTCGTAACTGAGCGAGACCTGCGGCTCGGTCCCCGGGGCAAGGCGCACGGCCCCGTTCACATCAAACAGCGCGCCATCCAGCACATTGGCAGCCAGCCAGGCGCGGGTTTTGGGCACCAGCCGCACGGGCCAGAGTGCCACCAGGCGGTCCGGTGCGATTTCATTCAGCGACACGTCAAGGCCGACCATCCAGCCATCGGGCCGCGCCGTGGCCTGGCCTGAGACCAGCACGCGCCGCCCGCCGTCGACCAGCGACAACTGCCCAAGATCGATGCGAAAGGGATCCAGCGTCAGGCGCAGATCAAGCGCGCCTTCGGAAAAGGTGACGGGGGTCTCAAACAGGCCTGCCGGATCAATCCGCACATCGGAAAACGCGATCTGGGTGACGAAAGCGGCGGGCAGGCGGCTTTGCAGATCACCGCTCATCACCCGGCCATCGGCATCGGTCAAAAGGATATGCCCCGTCGCCGTCAGGCGGGCGGTCAGGCTTTCCACAGTCAGGTCGGTAATGGCGATGCGCGCCCGCGTGGGATCGTAGGACAGCCCGAGGCGCGCGCGTTCAAAGGGAATGGGGGCGGTCTGCCCCGCAGGCGGCAGGGCGGCTTCTGGGATCGCTGCGCCGACCGGGGGGGCCGCCGCAGCGGGGCCGATGGGACCCGGCGGGGTGATGGCACCTGCGCCGATATCCAGGGTGGCGGTCAGCGTGGCAATCGTGCCGTCATCATCAAGCTCGGTCGTGACGGTGCCTGACAGGGCTGCATCCAGTACCTGCAGGAACGCAAGCGGGGCCGCCTGTGCGGCCAGATCGCGGGCGCCGATCTGGCGGACGGTCGCCGTGATGCGCGCGGCAGAACTGGCCTTGTCGGTGACAAAGGCGATCTCGGCGCGGCCCGCGGTCGATTGCCCCGCCAGCGCCACACCCAGATTGCCCGCCAGCGCATCGGCGTTGTTTTCAACGATCAGCCGCCCGTTCGTCACCTGCCAGTCCTGGCCCGTGCGGTCATCCCGGAGGCTGAGCGACAGGGCCACCACCTCGATCGATTTCAGCTCTGACAGTGCGGGCGTTGCAAACGCGTCTTCAACCCCGTCCAGAAGGGCGGCAAAGTTATCGAGCCTCGTCCCCGGCCCGGTGCCGAGATCGATGTTCAGATTGCCGGACGCATCGCGGCGCAGGGCGATCTGCCCGCCTGTCAGGCGCAGCGACGACGGGCGCAAAGCGCCTTTGGCAAAGGCCACCCCTGAAAACACCACCCGCGCCTCGGGCAGGGACAAAAGCGTGGCCCCGGCGGGGTTCATGACGCGGATGTCGGTCATTGCAAGACGGGGCAACCAATCCTGATCCA
>JAAFHS010000171.1:5195-6170 GCA_013298485.1 Rhodobacterales bacterium | reverse complement strand
CTGCAGGGCAATGGTGCCGGTTGCGCCGCGATCATCCAGTTGTGCCGCGGCGGTCTGCACGAAGGGGAAGTTGAAGGTCACGGTCAGGGCGGCCCCGATGCGCATGACGACGCGCGATGAGGTGATGGTATAGATCGTGGCACGGGCCTGGGCGAATGCGAGCAGGTAGATCACCCCGCAGCCGAGGGCGGCGAGACCGGCATAGGGCAGCCCGTAGGCAACTGCGCCCGGGAATCCCGCATCGCCGTAACCCGAGGCGGCACGCCACAGCACGATCAGGGCGAAATACCCGGCGATCCAGCGGATGCCATAAGCCTCCCGCGCGAGGGCCCCTGCATGCGGGCGGCCCTGCCACAGCATCTCTTCGCCCGGCGGCAGGCGTTCGGGCAGGCCGGGGATCGGTTCGAAAGCAAAATCATCATGGCCTGACATGGTGCAGACCCTTTCCGTTTCTGGGTTGGTCGGAAGGGCCCGGGCGCGGGCCGTTCCCATTTTCCCCGATCGTCAGAACCCGCGCTTGCGGGTGCCGCCGTCATGAAGCCAGCCACCGGCGACGTAGCCCGAAATCTTGTCTTCTTCGAGTTTTGTGACGGTGGTCATGGATTTGGTCTGCGGGATGCCCGCAAACCGACCCGAGGTGATGGCATTGATGCGCACCCGATCCGGCCAGATCTTGGCCATGGTCATCGGCACAAGGCGTTTGCCGCCGGTGTTCAGTTCCACCTCAAGATAGCGGATCAGCTGTTCAGGCGCATCGACCCACATGTCCGAGACATGGCCCACGACCTCCAGATCGCCGGCCTGCACGGGCAGGCCACGCGGGTCACGCCCGGCGCTGACGGCGTGGCCCTTTTGCGATGACATCGGCACGATCTTGGCGTGGCCGTGGCCATCGACTTCCGGCTCGTCCCGGCGCGGGGCCCAGCTGGCGGCACCGACACCATCGGCCATCGCATCGCCCGTGGGCGCATGGGG
>JAAFHS010000171.1:0-5185 GCA_013298485.1 Rhodobacterales bacterium | reverse complement strand
GGGCCACCTGGCGGGCTTCGGGTTTGCCGTCGGGGACGGTTACATCGCCACGACCGAAGGGCAGGCGGAAGGTCTTCGGCTTTGGCAGGGGGAAAGGCCCCTGGTTGGGCGCGACCTTGCCATCTTCGGTTTCCAGGGGATAACCCTCACGCATGTTTTCGGTTTGCAGATAGTAGACCAGCAGGGCGAAGAAGCCCCAGAAAAGCCATATGGCAAGGCTCGCCAGATCGAAGTTGCCAAAGAAAGTTACACCTAGCATTGCAGGGTCCTCCGGTGTCAGGTGGGAAACTCGACGATCCCGATGCGGGTGTCGTCGTGTCGCGGGTTTTGGGTGTAGGTGCCGATCCGCACGAGCGGACCAAGAGCGATAAGGGTTGCAAACAGCAGCCCGATTTCAAGATGGTAGACGAACGAGTAGGCAATCGCAGGATCGCTGAGGGCCGGGCCAAGGCGGCCCGTGGCGATCAGCCCGCCGAAGATGTCGCGCAGTGTGCCGCCGATAAAGATGGACAGGCCCGCAGCAGTGGCCTGTGCCGCCCCCCATGCGCCAAGGGCAAGCCCTGCGCCATGGGTGCCCGCGGGCAGGGCCATGGTGGCGCTAAGTGTGGCGACGGCGAACAATCCGGCACCAAGGCCGATGCCCGCAGCCCCGGCAAAGAACAGCGGCACGGAACCCATGGGGCCAGCAAAGATCACGGCGCAAAAGGCGGCGATGCCCACCAATAGGCCACGTGCGGCCATCCGGAACGGATCAAGCCCGCGCGCGAGCCATCGCCCGGCGACCAGAAAGCCTGCCAGCGCACCCAGGGCATAGACCGCCGTCAACCAGGTGGTCTGACCGACGGAAAGCCCCAGAATCTCGCCGCCATAAGGTTCCAGCAGCACATCCTGCATGTTGAAGGCGAGGGTGCCGAGGGCCACGACGGCAAGCAGGCGACCCGCCGATCCACCGGCCATCAGATCATGCCAGGCATCGCGGAACAGGGGGCGTGGTGCCGCGCGTTCGGCCTTTGTCATGGGCCGGACTTTTTCCTGTTTCCAGAGCGCGATCATGTTCAGCACGAGCGTTGCCACCCCGCAGCCCTGCACGACACGCACCAGCAGGACGGGATCAAAGTCACGCAGCAGCCAGCCGACGACGATGGCAGAAACCGCCATGCCCAGCAGGAACATCACATAAAGCAGCGCCACGACACGCGGACGGGTCGCATCGGTGGCCCGGTCGCAGGCAAGGGCGAGGCCTGCGGTCTGCGTCATGTGCAACCCGATGCCGGTCATCAGGAAGGCGAGTGCCGCCAGCACCTCGCCCGCCCATGCAGGCCCAAGGGTCTGATCACCCGACAGCACGATCAGGGCGAAAGGCATGATGGCAAGGCCGCCCATCTGCCACAGGCTGCCGAACCACAGATAGGGAATGCGCTTCCACCCGATGGCAGAGCGGTGGGTATCGCTGCGGTGGCCCAAAAGGGCGCGAAACGGGGCGACAAGGACGGGAATGGCGATCATCGCGGCCACGATCATGGCGGGCACGCTGAGTTCAACGATCATCACGCGGTTCAGCGTGCCAAGCAGCAGGACGGTGGCCATGCCGACCGAGACCTGGAACAGGGACAGGCGCAAAAGCTGCGCCAAGGGCAGATCATCCGAGGCGGCATCGGCAAAGGGCAGCCAGCTTTTGGGCAGATGTGCGATCTGTTTTTTCCCCAGGATCATGGCCGGTACTCCATGCATTCCGAGATATAGAAGCCGCGGCGCACGCGGTCGATGCGCCGCAAACCGGGGCCAGCGACCGCTGCAAGATCGGCAAAGGCATGCGGGATCATGCTGGGCGAGCGGTCGGCGCGGGGAAACAGCTTTCCTGCGTTAAACATCGCCATCAGCAGGGGCGTGCGCGGGGCCACGGTAAAGACGATGCCGCCACGCGTGCGCCGCCCGAGATTTTTCAGGATATCGGCGATATCGGGGGCGCTGTAGTAAATCAGGCTGTCCATTGCCATCACGAAATCGAACCGGCCATGGGCGGCATCGGTCATGTCGCCTGCGGCAAAGGTCACGCGGCGGCGCAGGGCATCCGGCAGGCGGTCTTGCGCGATCTTGATCAGGGCGGGCGAGATATCGACGGCGACCACATCCGCGCCGCGCGTGGCAAGATCTGCCGTCATCAGCCCGGTGCCGCAGCCGGCATCAAGCACACGGCAGCCGCGCAGATCATCGGGCAGGCGTGACAGCATCAGGGCGCGCATCGTATCGCGACCGGCACGTACGGTCTGGCGGATCCGGCTGACGGGTGCATCCGAGGTCAGACGCGCCCACACTTTGGTGGCGCTGCGGTCGAAATAGTCTTCGACCCTTGCACGGGTGGCGGTGTAGTCAGCCATCGTTCAATCAAACCCCAAAAGCTCAAAAATCTCACGATCCGGCAGCGGATCGGGCGTTGATCCCGGTACCTGCACCGACCGCCACAGGGTATCGGCAAGGCGCATGTATTCGGCCCGCGCCATTACCACATCTTCGGCATCATCCATTTCGAACAGCGTCTTCTTCTTCAGGCGCGAGCGGCGGATGGCATCAATATCGGGCATATGGGCCAAGCGGTTGAAACCAACCTTTTCGCAATACCGGTCAACCTCGTTCGTCTCGCGCGAGCGGTTGGCGACGCAACCTGCCAGCTGCACCTTGTAATTCGCGGATTTTGCCTGCACGGCAGCGATGATGCGGTTCATCGCATAAATGCTGTCGAAATCATTCGCTGTGACGATCACGGCGCGGTCGGCATGCTGCAATGGGGCGGCAAAGCCGCCACATACGACATCGCCCAGCACATCGAAAATCACGATATCGGTTTCTTCCAGCAGATGGTGCTGTTTCAACAGCTTCACCGTCTGGCCGACGACATAACCGCCGCATCCCGTGCCCGCTGGCGGCCCGCCCGCCTCCACACATTTCACACCGTTAAAGCCGGTCGCGACATAATCCTCGGGGCGCAGCTCTTCGGGGTGGAAATCGACCTCTTTCAGAATGTCGATCACGGTCGCCTGCAGTCGCCCCGTCAGGGTGAAAGTGCTGTCGTGCTTCGGATCGCAGCCGATCTGCAGCACGCGCTTGCCCATCATCGAAAACGCGGCTGACAGGTTGGAACTGGTGGTCGATTTGCCAATGCCGCCCTTGCCATAGACCGAAAAGACCTTGGCCCCTTCGATCCTTGCGTCGGCGTCCTGATGCACTTGAACTGACCCGTCGCCGTCAAGGCCCCGCAGGTTCGGAATTTCATCACGTGGGCTCATGGTTTTGCCCCTTCCTCTGTTTCCAACTATCCCGGGGGTGTGGGGGCTGGCCCCCACTCCGCCGCTCGGCCAAGGTGCGAAGCGTCATCATTCTGCCGCGATCCCTTCCAGCCGGTCTTCCAGTTCATCCGCAGCCCCTTGCAGGGCGGCCAGTGTCGCCGCGTCGGGCTGCCAGTAGTTGCGGTCCGAGGCCTCCAGCAAGCGCGTCGCGAGACGCACGCTCGCCTCGGGGTTCAGATCGGCCAGACGGCGGCGCATGGCATCATCGAGCACGAATGTCTCTGACAGGCGCTGATAGACCCACGGGTCCACCTGCGCGGTAGTCGCTGACCAGCCCAGCGTATTGGTCACATGCGCCTCGATCAGGCGCACGCCTTCCGCCCCGTGGCGCAAGACACCTTCATAGAACTTGGGGTTCAACGTGCGCGAGCGGGTTTCGAGCGCAATCTGATCCTTCAGTGTACGCACCTTGCCGCCGCCACGGGTCTGATCGCCGATATAGACCGGGGTTTCGGTGCCGCCGCGCGCGCGTTTGACGGCGCGTGCGATGCCGCCCAGCGTGTCGAAATAGTGATCGACGGAGGTGACCCCCAGCTCGACGGATTCGAGGTTCTGGTAGGCCAGATCAACATCCTTCAAGGCCTTTTGCAGCAGGATGCCGTTCTGTGCGGGCTTCCCGCTCCGCCCATAGGCAAAGGATTTGCGCGCCTCATAGGCATCGGCCAGTTCATCCTCGGCCCCGAAGGCGGATGATCCAACAAGCGTGTTGACGTTGGCCCCGTAAGCCCCTTCGGCATTGGAGAACACCCGCAGGGACGCGGTTTCCATATCGACATCCATCTCTGCCGCATAGGCCAGTGCATGGGCGCGGATGAAATTCTGCGCAAGTGGCTCATCCTCGGCCATCGCGGCCTTCCAGGCCGCCTCGGCCAGCATCCGGGTCTGCAGCGGCAGCAGATCGCGGAAGATGCCTGACAGGGTCATCACGACGTCGATGCGGGGGCGGCCCAGTTCGGAAAGCGGGATCAGATCGGCACCCGACAGGCGACCGTAGTGGTCAAAACGCGGCGTGGCCCCCATCAGGGCGAGTGCCTGCGCAATCGGGCCACCGTCGGACTTGATGTTGTCGCTGCCCCACAGCACCAGAGCCACCGTGCGCGGCAGGCGGGGATGGGCATCCAGCAGGCGTTGTGCCTGCGCCGCGCCATCGCGCAGCGCGAAAGCGGTCGGCATGCGGAATGGATCGAAGGCGTGTATGTTGCGACCGGTGGGCAGAATATCGGGCGAACGGATCAGATCGCCGCCTGGGACCGGGGCCATGAAATGGCCGCCAAGGGCGCGCAGGATACCGGTGATTTCATGGTCTTCCTGCAGCAGGCGGTCCGCGCGGGCGCGCATGTCGGCATCGCCGGCCATCAGCGCCACCATATCGGCGCGTTGCGCATCCGACATTTTGCGCCCCACGACATGCAGACCATCCGTGATCAGCGCGCCTTCGGTTTCCAGCAGTTTGGTCCACAGCGCATCTGGCGCGCCCGTCAGATCCACCGCCTGGGCCTGTTCGGCAATCAGGGTTTCCAGATCGGCGCGTTCGGGGGCGTCTGCATCGCTGCGCCGCCAACGGTCCAGCGTATCGCGCAGATCGGCGAGGCCTTTGTAGAGGCCCGATTGCGCAAGCGGCGGGGTCAGATGCGTGACGGTGATCGCGTTCGAGCGGCGCTTGGCCAGCGTCGCCTCGGACGGGTTGTTGGCGGCATAAAGATAGATGTTGGGCAGATTGCCGATCAGACGGTCGGGCCAGCAATTGCCCGAAATGCCTGCCTGCTTGCCGGGCATGAATTCCAAGGCCCCATGCATGCCGAAATGCAGCAGCACATCGGCGGCAAAGTCTTCGCGCATCC
>JAAFHS010000170.1 GCA_013298485.1 Rhodobacterales bacterium | reverse complement strand
GTCTTCGCCATCCAGCGTGGCAGACCCATCCGTCACACTGTATCCGTCACGTCCCGACAGAACATAAGACAAGGTGGATTTACCCGATCCATTCGGCCCCATGATCGCGTGAACTTCGCCCGGGCCAATCCGCAGGTTGACACCACGCAGAATGACCTTGTATTCCTCGGCAAGCTTCACGTGCAGGTTATTGATTTCCAACATCATTATACTCCGTTTTCGGCCTTATCCGGGCCGCAGAAAAAAGGTAAGGATCAGACCCATCTGGTCGACCGGGAAAGCCATGGGTGTCAGCTCGAACTCGGCCATGCGCCCGATCATGCGCGCCGGCCGCAAAAGCGTTTCAACCTGTTGATAGCGGCTCCGGACGGCATAGTCATCGACAAGGGCGATGACCGGCCTATTGATCCGCAGCGCCACTGTCAGCAGACATGCGATCCGGAAGCGCCCGTCGATCAGGACAGTGTCAGGGTGCCGGAAATCAGGCCTGTCCCACACTGATACGGGATAGCCGGTCCAGCGCCGAAAATGCGCCTCGGTCGCGGGCATACCCCATTTGCCAGTTGGCCCGATATTCGCATGATGCATATGAACCGTGCCCTTCGGCGGGTTCATGGCGAACCATTCGGACATCCGGTCAAACCAGCGGCGGTCACTTTCAACCGAAAACACCGTACAATCGGGACCCTCACCCGCCAGCACCGTCGATCCACCCGTGCCGTATTCAAGGATGACAGATGCCTTTGCATAGGCCGCCGTCAGGTGGGCCGCTTCGGCGGGTGGCAACAGCAGCTTTGGCTGCGCGATCAGGGGGGCATCCATCAGGCACCCCTCCTCTTCACATCGCGATGCTCACGCCCCGCCACACGATGGAGCCTGCCTCGGTCGTTCGGGTGATATAGCTGACCCAGAGCGTCGAAAACACCGGCTCGAAATAGCTCGGATACGCGTGCACCAGATTGTGCAGCCCCAGCGTTCCGGCAACGATCCCCATCAGGCGCACCATGATGAATTCGCGGATACCGATCCGGAAGATCAGCCCCAAAAGCGACGCCACCATGCACGCGATAACCGTGTCCATCACCAGCTGGAAATCGATGTTCTCGCTGCCATTCGGCAGACCGTTGGACCAGAAATCCAACAACCGCGCCACCGCGTTGCCCATCACGCCGACCAGAAACGCGATGGCGACCATAATCGGATAGCCTGCGTTGCGCATGACATCCGCAACAGAATTGCCCCGCGTCTGGCCGGGACGCCGATAACTCACGGCATAGGTTTCGTCCATTCCGACGTAAAGCGTCGATTTGGAACTGCCGACGCCGGATTCGATCCGTGCCAGCCGTGCCGAGAACTCGAGTTGATGCGGAGACATAGCCCCATACCCCAATGCCAGTTGCATTAGGCAATATCGGCGAACAATGGCCGGAATATGATGGAACCAGTGCCATTTTGTGAAACGCGCGACTAACCGACCGAGCCTTCCAGCGAAATCGCAACCAAGGCCTGCGCCTCCATCGCGAATTCCATCGGCAGGGCTTGCAGCACGTCTTTGCAGAACCCATTGACCACCAGCGCCACCGCCTCCTCTTCGTTCATTCCGCGCGAACGGCAGTAAAACAGCTGATCCTCGTCCACTTTCGACGTCGTCGCCTCATGCTCCACCCGGGATGAGCTGTTCTTGACTTCAATGTAGGGCACCGTGTGCGCGCCGCATTTATCGCCAATCAGCAGGCTGTCGCATTGCGTGTAATTGCGGCTGTCGGTGGCCTTCGGGTGCATCGACACAAGACCCCGATAGGTGTTCTGCGCCCGGCCCGCCGAAATACCCTTGGACACGATGCGCGATTTCGTGCGCTTGCCCAGATGGATCATCTTGGTCCCCGTATCGGCCTGCTGGGCGTTGTTTGCAATGGCGATCGAATAGAACTCGCCCTGTGAATCGTTCCCCCGCAGAATGCAGGACGGATATTTCCACGTGATCGCCGACCCGGTCTCGACCTGCGTCCACATCACCTTGGCCCGGTCACCCCGGCAATCGGCGCGCTTGGTGACAAAGTTATAGATGCCCCCGACCCCATTCTCGTCGCCTGGATACCAGTTCTGCACCGTCGAATACTTCACCTCGGCATCTTCCAGGATGACAATCTCCACCACTGCCGCGTGCAACTGGTTGGTATCCCGCTTGGGTGCCGTGCAGCCCTCAAGGTAGCTCACATAGGCCCCCTTGTCGGCGATGATCAGCGTACGTTCGAACTGCCCGGTATTCTCGGCATTGATCCGGAAATAGGTCGACAGCTCCATCGGGCAGCGCGTGCCCGGCGGGATGTAGACAAAGCTTCCATCACTGAAAACGGCACTGTTCAGCGTCGCAAAGAAATTGTCCGACTGCGGCACCACCGACCCGATGTACTGTTTCACCAGTTCCGGATGTTCCCGCACCGCCTCCGAGATTGAACAGAAGATCACACCCGCCTTGGCTAGTTCCGCCTTGAAGGTCGTGCCCACCGACACAGAATCAAACACCGCATCCACCGCCACCTGACGCGGCGCTGCTTCACCTTCAACACCGGCCAGAAGCATCTGTTCCTTCAGCGGAATTCCCAGCTTTGCATAGGTCGCCAGCAGCTTCGGATCAACATCATCCAACGACGTCGGCTTCACATCCATGCTTTTCGGTTTGGCGTAGTAATAGATGTCCTGATAGTCGATCTTGGGGTAACTCACCATCGCCCAGGTCGGCTCTTCCATCTGCAGCCAGCGCCGGAAGGCCGCCAGACGCCAGTCCAGCATCCAATCCGGTTCCTCGTTCTTGGCCGAAATCAGGCGCACGATATCTTCATTCAGGCCCTTCGGCGCGAAATCCATCTCGATTTCGGTATCCCAGCCGTATTTGTACTTGCCCGACATCGCGGCCACGGCCTCGATCGTCTCACGGTCAACGCCGTCGCGCACTTCAAGGGTCGTCTCGTTCAAGGACATATGATCCCCCTTTTCAGGCCGCACGGCCCCTGATTTTCCGGTACTGCGCCGCCCACACATCGGCAAAGCGCAGCACTTCATCTTCCGTTACCGCGGGGCCAAGTGAGACCCGGATCGCCTGCCCCGCAAGCGCGTCGTCAAACCCCATCGCACGCAACACGCGGCTTGCGCGTACCTTGCCACTCGAACACGCCGACCCCGCCGAGACTGCAAAACCCGCAAGATCCATCGCCATCACCTGCGTCTCGCCGCGCCAGCCCGGTGCAATCACGCACAGGGTATTCGGCAGGCGCGCCGTCCCATTCCCGACTGAAATAGTCTCAAATTCATGGGCCGACAATGCTTGATCTAGAATATTTCTAAGTTCCGCAACCCTATCCCAGACCCCATCCGCCAAATCGCGCGCCGCGGCCTCTGCCGCCGCCCCGAATCCCGCGATCCCGATGATGTTCTCGGTTCCCGCCCGGCGCCCCATTTCCTGCCCGCCGCCGCGCAGTTGCGCCGCCACATCCAGCCCCCGCCGCAACACCATTGCCCCCACGCCCTTCGGTCCGCCCAGCTTATGCGCCGACACCAGCGCCATATCACATCCCAGCCAGTTGAACGCCACCGGCACCTTCCCGAACGCTTGCGTCGCATCACACAGCGCCAGCCCCGCCGGAATCTCCTGCATCACCCCGGTTTCGGAATTGGCAAGCTGCAACGCAGACTCGCCCGGCGCACGTACAATCACACGGCCCTCTGCATCAACCGGCAGCAACGGATCGCACCACGCCAGCACCGCCTCATGCTCCACCTCGGCACAGGCCAGATCACGCCCGGCACAGGCCAGTGCTGCCCCTTCCGTCGCCCCGGATGTAAACACGATATCCGCCCCATCCGCGCCAAAGGCCTGCGCCACCTGCACTCGCGCGCGTTCCACCAGCGCCTTTGCCGCCCGCCCCTCGGCATGCACCGAACTCGGATTACCCACCACATCCATCGCCGCAATCATCGCCGCCCGCGCCTCCGGGCGCAGTGGCGTTGTTGCGTTCCAATCCAGATAGAGACGCGTCATTCCTCATCCACCACGCGGAACAGGTTCGGCACCGCCGGGCAAGGCGTCAGGTCATTCTTCACGATATCCGACAACCGCACCTGATGCAGAAACACATAGACATTGGCCGACAGCCCTTCCCACAACCGGTTCGTCAGGCTCTGCGCGCGCGATCCCGATACCCCGCCGCTCGCCCCTGCCCCGGTGTGCAGCGCATCCACATTTTCCTCCACCGCCTCCAGCACCTCACTCACCCGTATCGCATCCGCGCTGCGTGCAAGGCGGTATCCGCCCCCCGGCCCCCGCACCGCCTCCACCAGACCGGCGCGGCGCAGTTTCACGAAAAGCTGCTCCAGATAGGGCAGACTGATGTCCTGCCGCTTGGAAATCGCGGCCAGCGATACCATGTCATCACTGGCAGCAAGGGCCAGATCGGCAAGCGCCACCATCGCATAGCGGCCTTTGGTCGATAGCTTCACCGGGTGGCCCCCAAAAACATTGACGATTGCGACCGGGCCGCTTAACTCAAGCAACCCCTCACTTGGGCGCAGACGCCCTTTAGAATGGTTCTAGATTGACCGAGCGAAACTGTCAAGAAATCGCTCATGACACAGGCAGGAACTGAATGCCCGAAGTGATCTTTGCCGGCCCCGATGGGCGGCTTGAAGGCCGGTATCATCCGCAAAAGGAACGCGATGCGCCGATCGCCATCGTGCTGCACCCGCACCCGCAGTACGGCGGCACCATGAACAACAAGGTCGTCTATAATCTGCACTATGCTTTCTACAACCTTGGCTTCACCGTCCTGCGGTTCAACTTCCGTGGCGTGGGCCGCAGCCAGGGTGAATACGATCAGGGCATAGGCGAGCTCAGCGATGCCGCCTCCGCGCTCGACTATCTGCAGTCGATGAACCAGAATGCCAAACACTGCTGGGTCGCGGGCTTCAGCTTTGGCGCCTGGATCGGCATGCAGCTTCTGATGCGCCGCCCCGAAATCACCGGATTCATCAGTGTGGCCCCCCCCGCCAACACCTATGACTTCAGCTTCCTCGCCCCCTGCCCCGCCTCCGGGCTGATCATCAACGGATCCGCCGACAAGGTTGCAAACCCCAAGGACACAGTGACGCTGGTCAACAAGCTGCATGAACAAAAGGGTATCACGATCACCCATACCCTTGTGGACGGCGCAGATCACTTCTTCAAGGACGAGGAGACCCATATGAAACCCATGATTGATACCGTCAGTACTTACGTCAAACGCCGCCTCGGCGAGGTATCACGCTGATGGGTGTGATCGAGGATATGGGCGATCAGCTTGCCCGCGATGTGCTGGCCGCGATGGACGAACTCGGCGATGAACGCCTCCCGGATAAGGTCGCCCGCGTGCTGCTTGATGCCTCCCCCACGATGCAAGAGGCGTTTCTGACGGCCTACCGCGTCCGTGTCGCCGAAAAACGCGGGCGCGCCTTTCTCGACAAGGTGCTGCAGGCCAAACGCGAGGGCAAAGAGGCCCCCGCCGGTCCGCGCGACACGCTCAGCCATTGACCGATCAGCCGTTGACGGGCCGCCTAGATCAGCAATTTGCCTTCCTGAACGAGGCGGACCGCCTGAAATCCGTCCTGCGCGCCACCACGCTCTGCGATGGATCGCGCCGCGAAAACTCCGGCGAACACAGCTGGCATCTTGCCCTTTACGCCATGGTGCTGGCCGATCACGCAGACCCGCGCGTTGATGTCACGCGCGTCATCCGTATGCTGATCCTGCATGATCTGGTGGAAATCGACGTGGGCGATGTGCCCATTCATTCCGCGAATGGCATGGCCCACGCGAGTGCCGAAACCATCGCCGCCGAAGCCCGCGCCGCCGACCGCATCTTCGGCTTGCTGCCCCCCGATCTTGGCCCCGCCTTCCGCGCACTGTGGGAGGAGTTCGAGGCCGCAGAAACCCCCGACGCCGTTTTCGCCAAATCACTCGACCGCGTGCAGCCCGTCATGGCCAACCTGCAATCTGGTGGCGGGACGTGGATTGAATACAAGGTGACGGCTGACCAGCTGGAAAGCCGTGTGGGCAGCAAAATCGCACGGGGTGCGCCCTTGCTGTGGGATTGGATCCGCAACCGGACAGCCTCTTTCTTCCAAAGCTGATACAGTATACCACCGCATACCACTTTCCC
>JAAFHS010000017.1:12516-13914 GCA_013298485.1 Rhodobacterales bacterium | reverse complement strand
CCCAACCTTCTCCTCGCTGTGCTATCGAGTCCAATTGTACGTGAACAGATTTACGCGATGCGTTTTACCCAAGACATTATTGACACCTTGGGCGGTCGGATCAGAGAGTTGCTCTTCCCTGTTCCGAAAGACGCCGTGAAGCAGAACGAGATCATTGACGCTGTCCGCCAAGCTTTATCGTTCAAGAGCCGGGCGAGGGCACTTGCAAGATCTGCGGCTTTGGCCGTTGCACCAAGCGATGATGGACTTGATCCAGAGTTCCTCACTCTGATCGGATAGATAGGGCTACCGCCAGACAACGAGTAAACTAACTACGCGCTAAACTGTCGGCGCCCCAAACCGTGCCAGCATCCGGTCCCTGATCTGGTCCCTTGCCTGGCGGTAGGCGGAAAGTTTCGCCTCGCGGCTCTCCCCTAGACCCGTGGGGTCGATGATCGGCCAGTATTCGACGTTCAGATGGTAAAACCGCGTGAGGTCGAGGGCGAGGCGCTGGCTGGCGGGCGACAGGGCCACGATGAGATCAAACTGGCCCAGATCATCGCCCCATTGCTGCATTTCATCGAATGACCGCGAGCGATGGCGCGACAGCTCGATCCCCAGTTCCTTGCAGACGGCGATGGAAAAGCCGTCAATCTCCATGTCGTTGTGCACGCCCGCCGATTGCACATAGGCGCGCTGGCCGTACATGCGCTTCATCAGGCCCTCGGCCATGGGCGAGCGGACGGCGTTATGGTCGCAGCAGAACAGGACGGATGTAGGGAAGTCGGCCACCATCAGCCCCAGTGCAGGACGCAGATCAGGGTGAACAGGCGCCGCGCGGTGTCGATATCGACAATGGCCTTGCCGTCGAGGCGTTCCTGCAACACGCGCGCACCCTCATTGTGGATGCCGCGCCGGGCCATGTCGATCGCCTCGATCTGGGACGGGGGCAGGCGTTTGACGGCGTCGAAATAGCTTTCGCAGATCTGGAAGTAGTCTTTGACGACCTGCCGGAACGGGCCGAGGGACAGGATGAATTCGTTGACCTTTGCGGCGTCTTCGGTGGCAATGTCGAACACCAGCCGCCCGTCGCGAATGGCGAGGGAAAGGCGGTAGGGGCCAATAGGTGCGGCGCGGTCGGCGCGGGAGGGAAGGGCGAAGGAGTTGTCCTCCAACAGATCAAAGATCGCGACGCGGCGTTCCTGTTCGATCTCGGGCGTGGCACGCACAAGGCCGCGCTCATCAATTTCGACGTGGCAAAGGCGGTTCATGATTGCCCCTCATTCAACCGGTCCAGCCGTGCCCGCACGCTCTTCCCGTGCGCCGTCAGGCTTTCGCTGATGGCAAGCCTCTCGGCGGCCGGGCCGATGGCGGCGAGTGCGCCCGGCGTCATGCGGGCCATCGTTGTACGTTTGACAA
>JAAFHS010000017.1:0-12506 GCA_013298485.1 Rhodobacterales bacterium | reverse complement strand
CGCACCCGCATGCGGGATTTTGGCGGCCAGCGCCTCGGGATCGGCGGTCATGATCTCCAGATGCTCCGGGGCGATGCGGTTGGCCAGCGCCGCCGCCTGATCCAGATCGGCGACCACGATCACGGCCCCGTTTGCGGCCCAGCTAGCCCCTGCAATCGCCGCACGCGGCAGGGTGGCGCAGATGCGGTCTACCGCCGTCATCACACTGCGACCCAAGCCTTCATCCGTAGTGATCAGGATGCTCTGCGCCGAGGCGTCGTGTTCGGCCTGTGACAACAGATCGAGCGCGATCCAGTCGGCATCATTATCCGCGTCCGCAATCACCAGGATCTCAGACGGGCCTGCGATCATGTCGATACCGACCCGCCCGAACACGCGCCGCTTGGCTGCAGCCACGTAAGCATTCCCCGGCCCGGTGATCTTGTCCACGGGCGCGATCGTCTCCGTCCCGTAGGCCAGTGCCGCAATCGCCTGCGCGCCGCCGATGCGGTAGACCGTCTCCACCCCCGCCAGGCGTGCTGCATAGATCACTGCCGGATTGACCACGCCGCCCGGGGTGGGCGCGCAGATCACCAGCCGCCCCACACCCGCGACCTGTGCGGGGATCGCGTTCATCAGCACCGATGACGGATAGGATGCCGTCCCCCCCGGCACATACAGCCCCGCCGCTGACACGGGCGTCCAGCGCCAGCCCAGCGTTGCCCCCGTATCATCCTGCCAGCTCTCATCCTGTGGCACCTGCCGCGCGTGATAGGCACGGATGCGGGCGGCGGCGAGGTCCAGCGCCGCCCGGTCCTCGGGCCCCACTTTGGCGCATGCCGCATCCATTTCGGCGGGCGAAAAGGCCAGAGTCGCGGGCGTCAGGGTCAGCCTGTCAAACCGCGCCGTCAGATCAATCACCGCGGCATCGCCACGGCTGCGCACATCGGCAATGATGGCGGCCACGTCACGGTCCACATCCTCGGCCTCTTCGCGCTTCATGCCCAGAAGGGCCGCAAAGCGCGCCTCAAAATCGGCATCGTCACTGGTCAGGAACATCGGCATCAACGGCTCTCCCTTCCCGTCCGTCTAGCGCGGGCAAGGCTGCGCCTCAAGCAGAACCCTTTGCATCTTCCTCTCTGCAAAAGTATCCTCGGGGGGCGGCAGGGCCAAAGGCCTTGACGGGGGGCAGACAGCCCCCCTCTTCCTTCACATACCGTGATCCGGCACCTTGCCCGATGGTGCGAGATAGGGCCGCGTCACATCACGCAGCGCCAGATCGACCGCCTCCACCTGCAGCGCGATTGCGCCGTCCCCTGCCAGCACCATATCCATCCGCCCCGCGCCATCCGCGCCCGGCGTGAACGCAACGCTGAGCAACGACAGCACCATGTCCCTGTCCGCCCGGTCAATCCCTTGGGTCCGCACCGCCAGCACATCCTGCACCACCAAGAGCGATTGCACCCGTTCAACCCCCCGCCCCGCCGCCACGGCCGCTGCCCGGTCTTCCCAGCGGAAACGATTCACCAGCAGCGCAAAGCGCCGCCGCTTGCGGTCATAGGTCATTTCGGTGATCGGAAAGACGGCATCCTGCAGCAAGGTCGACAGCACCGGCACATCATCAGCCGCCAAAGCCCGCAGGGCGAGGGGCGCGTCGTCCCCGTCTTCGAACCGCGCATCGGTCATCCCGCGATCCGCTGGATATGCGCGCCACAGGCCTGCAGCTTTTCCTCGACCCGTTCATAGCCCCGGTCCAGATGATACACCCGGCTGACCACGGTTTCGCCTTCCGCCGCCATCGCCGCGAGGATCAGGCTGACCGAGGCGCGCAGATCCGTCGCCATCACCCGCGCGCCGCGCAGACGGTCCACGCCCGTCACCGTCGCATGGCCGCCGTGCACATCGATGCGGGCACCCATGCGGATCAGTTCGGGCGCATGCATGAAGCGGTTTTCGAAAATCTTCTCCTCCAGCACCGATACGCCATCTGCCGTACAGAGCAGCGCCATCATCTGCGCCTGCAGATCGGTCGGGAAACCGGGGAAAGGTTCGGTCACCACATCCACCGCGTTCACCCGCCCGTTGCGGCGGCTGACCTTCAATCCGCGCGCCGTTTCCGTGACATTCACCCCCGCCGCATCCAGCCGCTCGCAGAACGCCCCCACCAGATCGATCCGCCCGCCCAGCAATTCCACCTCGCCGCCGCAGATCGCGGGGGCCAGCATGTAGGTGCCGAGCTCGATCCGGTCGGTGACCACCGGATGCGTGGCCCCGCCCAGACGGTCCACGCCCTGAATGGTGATGGTGCTCGTGCCCTCGCCTTCAATCTGCGCACCCATCCGGCGCAGGCAGCGGGCAAGATCGACAATCTCAGGCTCGCGTGCCGCGTTTTCCAGCACGGTGGTGCCCTTTGCCAAAGTCGCCGCCATCAGCGCGTTTTCTGTGGCCCCCACGGAGACGAACGGGAAGGCAAACACCGCGCCCCGCAGCCGCCCGCCCGGGGCTTTCGCGTGGATATAGCCATCGCGCAGGTCCAGTTCCGCCCCCATCGCCTCCAGCGCGCGCAGGTGCAGATCAACGGGACGCGCGCCGATGGCGCAGCCGCCGGGCAGCGAGACGATGGCATGCCCGTCGCGCGCAAGCATCGGGCCAAGGACGAGGATCGAGGCGCGCATCTTGCGCACGATGTCATAATCCGCCGTGTGGTTGCTGATCTTGTGGCTCGACAGCGCGAGCACGAGGCCGTCCTGCAGGCTGGCCACCTCGGCCCCCAGGGATTGCAGCAATTGCGTCATCGTGCGGATATCCGACAGCCGCGGCGCATTGGTCAGGGTCAGCGGCTCCTCCGACAGCAATGTCGCAGGCATCAGCGTCAGACACGCGTTCTTTGCCCCCGCAATCGGGATCACCCCGTTCAGCGCGCCATTGCCCTTGACCAGTATCGAATCCATCTGCCCCTCGCCTCAGCCGTGATCGGCCTCTTTTGTGGCCCGCGTTTTCACTTGTGCCTTGCGCCGCGCCATATTGGCTTTCAACGCTGCCTTGGACCGCGCGGCGCGGACATCGGCAGGGGCTTTTGCGGGCTTGGCAGTCACAGGTTTTACGGGCTTTTCTGTCATGCCCCCTTCCATAGCGCAGGTGCCGCGCAGGGTCCAGAACCGCCACGCTTTCCCCCCTTGCGCGCATGCGCCTTTCCGTTTATCCCCCGCCCCCATCGGCGCTGCAGTAGCTCAGTGGTAGAGCACTCCCTTGGTAAGGGAGAGGTCGAGAGTTCAATCCTCTCTTGCAGCACCATGATAATCTTTTGATCCGCAAAACTGTTTTGTTTCATGTTGGCCAACAAGACGACGGCCAGCATGCGGAATTGCCGGACAGTCAATTCTAAGTCGGTGCATGGAACGGATCGGCAAAGGCCTCCGCGACCGTGCCCGAAGACCCCAACAGGGTGGCGTCCATCTTCACCGCGCAACCGACGGGTCGGGTCAGCGCCAATGTCCGCGTGACCCCGCCGCACGATCTAGGGCGCGGCAGACCTGCCGGCGGTCGGAAAGGTCCTTGACGGCTCATAGGTGACAAAGCTCGACAGGTTTTGCGCATCGCAGTCACGCTGCCAGCGGCTGCCGGGCACCACGGCTGCAGCGACCGGGAAACGTGCGGCAAAGGCATCGGTCGCGGCACAGGTCTCCATCGCGATCGTCACCAGCCCTGCGACGATGCCCTTCTGACGCTGCACCAGCGCGATTGCGGCCTCCATCGTCCCGCCGGTCTGGATCCATTGATCGGCCAGCAGCACACGGGTGCCGGGCGCAAAGGCGGGCTGGCGCATCTCCATATCCTGCGTGCGGCCGGAATAATTGGTGAAACTGACATGATCCGTATCGACACACAGCTTGCCTGCCTTGCGAATGGGCAGGAACCCCCGCCCGGTCCGCGCCGCAAGTCCGGCCCCCAGAACAAAGCCCATGGCATCGCAGCCGCCGACCACGTCGAAGCTGACCCCCTGCAAATCGGCAATCAGATCATCCAGCAAATCCTCGAAGGCCGCCGCATTGATATAGATCGATGTCGGGTCCAGCCATGCGAATTGCGGCCCCTTGGTGTTCGGCGACATCAGCGACAGATACCAGCGGTCGTCGCGGGGGCCTTTGAGATCAGTCATGGTTCGGGTGCTCCAAATTCACGCGACAGGTCCAGAAGGGCTGCCAGCCGCGCGGGGTCAATATTGTAGAAATCTCCGGGGGCGTTGATCCCGGTTGCCACCAGAAAACAGTCCACGTCGGTGGCATAGGCGGCCGCGTTGTCGGGCGTGATACCAGAGGCGATGGCCAAAGGTGCGGAACCCAGACCGCGCCGGAAATCCCTGATCTTGGTCAGGTCGGTTGCGTGGCCCGTCGCGACACCGGACGTCGTGACGACATCCATGAAGGGGAGCGCGATGCGGGCGGAATGTTCGTGCTGCGAGGGATCAACGGGCCGCTGCTTCTTGAACGCCACACCGCCGAAGTAAAGGCCGCGCCAGCCGCTTGCCGCGCGGATCGCCGCAATCGCCTCGGCCTCGGCCTGGTTCGACATCCGTTCGTCCATGCAGGCGTCGTCGGCCCAGTAGGCATCGATCTCGCAGTTCTCAGCAGCAAGCTGGCCCAGAATGGGAAAGGCCACGCGGCCCGACTGGGCGAGGAAGTTGACCCCGATCCACAGATCGGGGCATGCGGCCCGGACCGACCGCAGGATGGGCAGGAAGTCGTCGACGGGGAAGTCGTGATTGATGAGAAAGATACCCGGCGCGCCTTGACGAACCGCGTGGGCGGCGTTCCGCAGGGTCTGCGCGCGGTCCAGGACATGAATTACCGGCGTCACGACGGGCCCGGGCGTCTTGAACAGACGGTGAAACGCGCTGCGGTCCATTATAGACTCCTCTTGATCCATCTCTATGAATCAATCGAGGATAGACGAAATTGATAATCGCTATGCCCACATAAATTCTGGAAATGCCAAACCATGCTGACCAATGTCCCGACTGACCTTTTGCGTACCTTCGTGACCGTGGTTGACCTTGGCAGCTACACGCGCGCAGCCCATGCCCTGGGCCGCACGCAACCTGCCGTCAGCCTGCAAATCCGGCGGCTGGAAGAGTTGCTGAGGACAAAGTTGCTGAAGGCTGACGGGCGGCAGGTCCGGCTGACAGAGGCAGGGATGGCGCTGGGGCCTTATGCGCGGCAAATGTTGCGGCTCAACGATGACATCGTTGCCCACTTCGCCAATGAATCCCTGTCCGGATGGATCAAGGTGGGCCTGCCCACCGATTTTTCAAACGGCTACCTTCTGGGTGCGATCACGCGCTTTGCGGCCAGCCATCCCGAAGTCCGCATCGAAGTGGACAGCCGGTTGTCGCGCAACCTGCGCACGGAACTGGCGGCTGACCGGCTTGATCTGATGGTCGGGATCGTCCCGTCGGATGACGCGCCGTTTCTGGTCAACATGGCCAGTATCACGCCGCTTTGGGCGGTGGCCGAAACATTCGAATGGGTGCCGCGAACAGACCTGCCGCTGGTCCGTCACCCCGACCCCTGCGAATATGCAGACCGGATGCGCCTTGCCCTGCGCGAGGCCCGCAAAAGCTGGAAGACGGTGCTGGTGGCCAGCGATGTCGCGGGCATCCAGGCGGCTGTTGTTGCGGGTCTCGGGGCCAGCGCACTGACACCGGCGACCCTGACATCCGGCATGCGCATCGGACGGCCCGAGGAGGGGTTTCCCCCGCTCGCACCGCTGAAGATAGGATTGTTCTATAAACACGCGCATCTGACCAAAGCGGGTCAGGGGCTTGCCCAATGGTTGTTGCAGCAGATCACACTGGCAGGACAGGGATCGCCTTCATAAGCAGAATTTATGATCGCATACAGATACCAAATTTCCGGAATGGATCAGAGCGCCCCTATTCTTTCCCCAAGGTCAGGACGAATCGATCCGAAGACCGCCAGAACAGGGGATGCCATTCATGACACAAAACCGCCTCCACCTCAGCCGCCGCACGCTTTTGCAGGGTGCAGCATCAGCCGCCCTTGCCACGCCGATGATCAACCGGGCCTGGGCCAGTGACCCCGTCCAGATCAACATGCTGGCGTGGTACGGCCATGCCGAGCCGGATATCGTCGCGGAATTTGAGGCTGCGAACAATGTGAAGTTCGTGCCGAAATACTATGCCGGTGGCGACAACATGCTGGCGCTGATCTCGCAGTCTCCACCCGGGACATATGATCTGATCCTGTCGGATGCGGAATTCGTGCAGCAGCTGAACGCGGCGGGCTACATCGAACAGATGGATGCATCACTGTATCCGTTCGACGATTTCTACCCCGAATTCCAGAAATTCCCGGGTCACTGGACCGATGACACGCTGTGGTCGGTGATGGTGCGCTATGGCCTGCTGGGCGTGTCTTACAACACCGACGCGCTGACCCGCGAAGAAGCGATGAGCTACAACGCCTACTGGAACCCGAAAGTGACGGGCAAGGTCGGGCATTTCGACTGGCATCTGCCAAGCCTTGGCCAGATGTCGCTGCTGAACGGCAACAAATCACCCTCACCCTTCGATATCGACGAAGCGGCCTGGGAGGCGGTCAAGGAAAAGACGCTGAGCCTGAAGCCGCAGATCGGCGGGTATTTCGACTATGGCGGCACCTTCTCGAACCTGAAGAATGGCGAGATGCTGGCGATGGTGGGGATCGGTGACTGGATCACGGGCGTGCTGCGCAAGGATGGCGCAAAGGTCGACAGCGTGATCCCCGAAGAAGGCGGCATCCAGTGGACCGAAAGCTATTCCATCGGCAAGGGCACATCCAAGACCGAGATCGTCAATAAATTCATCAACTACATGCTCAGCCCCGCCGGGCAGGTCAAATCCATCCAGATGGCAGCCTATCCCGGCCTGTCGCCGACCAAGTCAGGCTGGAAGGCCATTCAGGACGCGAACCCGGATGAGGCAAAGCGGTCCGGGCTGATCGAAGGCGCGGACAACGATCCCATCAAGCTGTTCAAGGAAGGACGCGTCTTCTACCGTGACACACCGAAACAGCAGACGCTGGAAGACTGGAATGACTTCTGGTCCGAATACAAATCGGCATGACGCCAGGCGCGGCATCCCGGCAAATGGCCGGGATGCCCGCTTTTGAAAGACCAAGATGACTGAACGGACAAGCGTCTACCGCATATTCTGGCGTCTGCCGCTGATCCTGTGGCAGGGCGCTTTTTTTGTTGTGCCGGTTGCCTTTCTGGCGGTCATGACATTCTGGCTGGTCAAGAACTATCGGATGGAGCCCGATTTCATCCTGACCAACTGGGAAAAAACCCTTGGGCGGGGCGTGTTCTGGGATGCCTATTGGCTGACACTGTGGCGGGCGGCGCTGGCCGCTGTCATTGCCACCGCGATCGCCTTTCCCGCCGCCTATACCCTTGCGTTCCGGATGTCGGAACGGACCCGCCGCTTTGCCCTCTTCTGCCTGATCGTGCCGTTCTTCACATCCTTCCTTGTCCGTGCCTATGCCTGGCAGGTCATCCTCGCCGAAGGCGGGCCGGTGAATGCGGTGCTGGGCAGCATCGGCCTTGGACCCTATGTGATGCTGAATTCGGGCTTCGGGGCCATGGTGGGGTATCTCACCCTGGTCCTGCCCCTTGTCGTGATCTTTCAGACATGGGGCCTGTCGGCCATCGACCGCAACCTGATCGAGGCGGCATGGAACCTTGGGGCCACACCCCTGCGCACGCTGGTCCGTGTCATTCTGCCTGCCGCCCGCACCGGCATTTTCGTCGGCGCGATCTTTGCCTTTATCCTGACCTTCGGCGATTTTGTCAGCCCGTTCTATCTGGGCGGATCAAAGCCCCCGACCCTGTCAATCCTGATCATCGACACCACCAAATCCGGCCAGCAATGGCCGCGGGCCGCCGTGGTGTCCATGATGATGATCCTGACGCTGTTCCTGACCTCGGCTGCCGCCCTGCGCATCGCCTATCGGGGGCGCGGATGAAGGCGGGCGATATCCTTGGCCGGGTCTATCTTGGCGCGCTGTTCTGCTTTGTCTTCGCGCCCATTGCAGCCAGCTTTGTATTCTCGTTCAACTCCGACCGCTTTCCAACGCTGCCGCTCGGGCATTTCACGACCGACTGGTATGTGCGCGCCTTCAGCCGGCCGGAGTTGTGGCAGGCCATCGGCAATTCCATTGCCGTGGCGGCGATGACGGCCCTGCTGTCAACGTTTATTGGCTTTGCCACGGCCTACACCGATTTCCGCTACGGATTCCGGTTCAAACCGGCCTATCTGGCCCTGGCGCTGCTGCCGCCGACCATGCCGCTGGTGATCCTCGGGCTTGCGATGCTGGCCTGGCTGTCGCAGCTGGGGCTGTCGGGCACGCGGGTCGGGATCGTGATTGCCCACACGGTGCTGGCCACGCCATTCGCCATGGCGATCTGCCGCCTCAGGCTGTCGCAAATGGACCCCACGCTGGAGGCCGCGGCCTGGAACCTCGGGGCCGGGCAGTGGACGGCGATGCGATATGTCATCCTGCCCTTCTGCGCCCCGGCCATCGTGTCGGCCCTGTGCCTGACCGCCGCTGTCAGTTTCGACGAATTCATCGTGGCCTGGTTCGTATCGGGCCTCAACCGCACCGTCCCTGTGATGATCCTTGAAATCCTTCAGGGCAACGTCGATCCGCAGATCAACGCCATCGGCACCGTGGTCTTTCTGACCTCGATGAGCCTCGTCATCGCAGCGCAGTTCCTGATTTTCCGCCGGAGGCACCATGACTGAGCCCCTTGTCCGGTTTCACGAGGTCAAAAAGCGCTATGGCAGCGCCTTTGCAGTCAAGTCGCTGGACCTCGATATCCAGCGGGGGGAGTTCGTGGCGCTGATGGGGCCGTCGGGCTGCGGCAAGACGACGACACTGCGGATGCTGGCGGGGCTGGAACAGCCGACGTCGGGGACGATCACCATCAATGGCAAGGTGATGAACGACGTGCCTGCCCATCAGCGTGATACGCCGCTTGTCTGGCAGTCACTGGCGCTGTTCCCATTCCTCAGCGTTGTCGAGAATGTCGAATTCGGCTTGCGGATGCGGGGCATTGATACCGCTGACCGTCGAGAGCGCGCGCTGAAGTGGCTGGACCGCATGGGGCTTGCGGGATTTGAGGCACGCCGCATCGACCAGCTTTCGGGCGGACAGCGCCAGAGGGTTGCACTGGCACGGTCGCTGGTGACGGAACCCGAGATGCTGCTGCTGGACGAACCCTTGTCGGCGCTGGATGCCCATCTGGTGATCCGCATGCAGGGTGTGCTGACCAAGCTGCAACGCGAATTGGGCATCACCTTCGTCTATGTCACCCATTCCCAGTCCGAGGCCTTTGCCATGGCTGACCGCGTCGTCATCATGGGCCAGGGCGAGATCGAGCAGATCGGCAACCCGCGCGAGATTTTCCGCGCCCCCAAGACCCGCTTCGTGGCTGAATTCGTGGGGCGCAACAACATCCTCGCCGGGCCTGTTTCGGGGGGCGTGATGACCACCGCCCAAGGTCCGGTTCCGGTGGCAACAGCCGACGGCCCCGCGCAGATCGTGGTCGCGGCCGATACCGTTAGCCTGTCGCGCGACAGACCGGCACAAGGCCCGGCCATCCAGGCGGCATTCCTGTCCGAGGAATTCGCGGGAACCGTGATCATCTGCTATCTTGAGGCGGCCGATGGCACCGAATTCAAGGCGCAGGTGACCGAGGCGCAGCTCTCTGCCCTGCAACCGGAACCCGGGCAGCCCTTCTGGCTGACATGGGATGCGTCCCGCGTCCATGTGATGAAGGCATGACGATGGATTGGCCGAACAAAGCGCCGATGGCAGCGGCAATCACTTTCGACATGGATGCCGACAGCCTGATCCACATCGCGGACCCCGAGGGGTGGAGGCGCCCCTATGCCATCAGCATGGGGCAATACGGGCCGACCGTCGGCATACCGCGGATTCTGGAAACCTACAGACGGCTTGGGCTACGCCAGACGTTCTTCATCCCCGGATGGTGCGCGAAGACCTATCCGCAAGCCGTCGAGGCGATCCTCGACGGCGGCCACGAAATCGGCTGTCACGGCTGGATCCATGAGAACCCCGCCGCCCGCACGCTTTCCGAACAGGCCGAGGATCTGGACCGGGCGCTCGATGCCCTCGCTGCGTTCTCCGGCTATCGCCCGCGCGGCTACCGCGCACCCGTCTATCAGCTGACCAACGACACGCCAGCGCTGCTTCTGGACCAAGGGTTTACTTATGACAGCTCGATGATGGCGGATGACGAGCCCTATGCGCTCGATCTCGGGGGCAGAACCCTGATCGAAATCCCGACGCATTGGGGCATCGACGACTGGCCGCCCTTCGCCCATTACGCCGAAATCGGCTACATGATGCCGGTGCGCGGCCCGACCGAGGGGCTTGCCTCCTTCTTCGAAGAATTCGAGGCCGCCCGCCAGGACGGCGGTCTCTGGCATGCCGTCTGGCATCCATTCCTGACAGGGCGGCGCGCCCGCTGGCAGGTGGTCGAACGCTGGCTGGAGACGGCGTTGCTGACGGGTGCATGGTTCGCCACGCTGGGCGAAATCGCCGATCACGCCGAAGCCTTGCGCCGCGCGGGACAGCTTCGGACCATGCCATTTCCAGCTTACGCGGAGCGCCAGACATGAGCTTTGACCTGATCGTCAAGGGTGGGCTTCTGCCCGATGGCCAGCAGGCCGACATTGCCATCAAGGCCGGACGCATAGCCGCGATCGCTCCGGCAATCGACGCCCCCGCAGCCGAAATCATCGACGCGCATGGCAAACTGGTCAGCCCGCCCTTCGTCGACGCGCATTTTCACATGGATTCCACTCTGAGCTATGGCCGCCCCCGCGTGAACGCGAGCGGCACGCTGCTGGAGGGGATCGCCCTTTGGGGGGAACTCAAGCTGATCCAGACGCGGGACGAGATTGTGGCCCGGGCGTTGGACTATTGTCGTCAGGCCGTCGGCCAAGGGGTGCTGGCGATCCGCAGCCATGTCGACGTGACCGACCCGACCTTCCATAACGTCGAGGCGCTGCTGGAGGTTCGCGACAGGGTCAAGGGCATCCTCGATCTGCAGCTTGTGGCCTTTCCGCAGGATGGCTGGCTCCGCGCTCCGGGGGGTGAGGCACAGGTGATCCGAGCGCTGGACGCGGGCGTCGATATTGTCGGCGGCATCCCGCATTTCGAACGGACGATGGCGGATGGGGCGGCGTCGGTGCGCGCGGCATGCCGGTTGGCGGCGGAACGCGGGCTGATGGTCGATCTGCATTGCGACGAAAGCGACGATCCCCACTCAAGGCACATCGAGACGCTCGCCGCTGAAACCGTGGTGTTCGGTCTGCAGGGCCGCGTCGCTGGTTCGCATCTGTCGTCGATGCATTCGATGGACAACTACTACGTGGCCAAACTGCTGCCACTGATCGCCGAGGCGCAGGTGGCCGCCATCCCGAACCCGCTCATCAACATCACGCTTCAGGGGCGGATGGACACCTATCCCAAGCGGCGGGGGATGACCCGGGTGCCCGAACTGCTGGCCGCCGGGGTGACGGTCGCGTTCGGGCAGGACTGCGTCAAAGACCCCTGGTATCCGCTGGGATCGGGCGACATGCTGGATGTGGCCCATATGGGCCTGCACGTGGCGCTGATGACCGCGCCGGACCAGATGCGCACCTGCTTTGACATGGTCACGACAACGCCCGCCCGAATCCTCGGCCTCGATTTCGGCCTCCACGCCGGTGCGCGCGGCAGCCTGGTCGTGCTCGACTGTACCGACGCGATTGAGGCGATCCGCCTGCGCCCCGCGCGTCTGGCCGTCGTCTCGGACGGCCGCGTCGTCGCGCGGACGGTGCCAAAGGCAACCGACATCGCCGGATTCAAGGGGCGGCCATAACGACGGTCTCACGCCGTCCCCAAGATCGTGTCCCCGGCCGTGGCACGCTGATCAATCAGGCCGGGCCATACACCCGTCCTGACGGTTTGTTCTGGCGCGGGATGGGGTTTGGTGGAAACGGCTGTGCCTGTCTTGGCAGATTTGTCCGGTGACAAATCTGCCAAGACAGGCACAGCCTCGGTTTAAATGCGCCCTTCGCCGTGCTTCCGTCGGCCATCGCCCACGGGTGCTTGCCTTGCCATCAGACCGTACCATTCTTAGGCGCGTGCAACCTATGGAGCCGGACATGCAGCGTCGACGCTTTCTTCAGGCCGCGGGCGGGCTCGCCGCCGGACCCCTCATCCTCCGGCCCACAAGGGCGCAGGCACAGGCCACCCCAGCGCCTTGGATCGCGGGCCTTGGCCACGGGCTGGGCATCGCCGTGCATGACCTGTCCGAGGCGACGCTTGATATCTGCGCCGGGGCAGGCTTCAGCTTCGTGCGCACCGACCTCTTCTGGTCGGATGTGGAGACAGAACGCCACAAGCTTGACTGGTCACGCTGGGACCCGTTCGTTGCAGCACTGCAGGCGCGCGGGC
>JAAFHS010000169.1 GCA_013298485.1 Rhodobacterales bacterium | reverse complement strand
CTGTCGTGCATGTGCATCACGATGATCCCGACCCCGCATCCGATTTCCATCCCGGAACGCCCGGCCACGCACCGATGCCGTGTGCCGTTCCTGCACCCGGCGAGGCGGTGTTGCACAAGACCGGATCATCCGCCTTTGCGGGCACCGGGCTGGATGCCCATCTGCGCCGCATCGGGGTGCAGCGCATCGTCGTTGCGGGCGCCGTTGCGGCCTTTTGCGTCACATCGACCACGCGCGCGGCCGCTGATCTGGGCTTCGATGTGATCCTGCCGGGCGATGCGCTGATCGGGTTCGACATTCCGGCGCATGACGGGGGCCGGATTGATGCGGAGACCGTGCTGCGCGTGACACTGTCGCTGCTCGGTGCCGATTTTGCGCGTCTCGTCACGGCGGATCAGGTGGCAGGGCTGCTCTGACGTTCTGCCGCACGCGCGAGATGCGCCAGGGTCGCGACCACCGCCAGCAGGACGGCCAGCCCCCCGAAGGTCAGCTGAAAACCCGCATGTTCCGCCACATAGCCGATGGAGGCGGGTGCAAACAGAATACCCGAATAGCCCAGCATCGTCACGAACGCGATGGCTGTGCCCGGGGCCAGACCGGGATGATTGCCCGCCGCGGAAAAGATCACGGGGATCATGTTGGCCACGCCAATCCCGGCCAGCGCGAAGCCTGCAATCGCCATCCCCTGCAGCGGTGCCGTGGCCGCAACGGCGAACCCCACCAGCGCGATCAGGGCGGAAAACCGCAGGGTCCGCACGGCACCAAAATGGTTGCGCACCGCATCGCCGCCAAAGCGCACCACCGCCATTGCCCCCGAAAAGAAAGCAAAGGCTAGGGTCGATGTGCCTTGCGTGGCCCCCAGTTCCTTTTGCAGATAGATCGCGGCCCAGTCCATCACAGCGCCCTCGGGGATCATGCTGAACAGTGAAATCATCCCCAGCAGCCACAGCGCCAGATCGCGCGGGATCACCGCATCGCGCGCGCCGTCACGCGCCACATCATGCCGCACCCCCAGCATCACGTAGGGCAGGGCCGCGAGGATCAGCCCAAGGCAGAACGCGTTGGCAACCAGGGCCCCGCTGATGGCACCCCAATGGGCCACGATCCACCCGCCACCGCCTGCGCCGACAAAACCCCCAAGGCTCCAGAATCCATGAAAGGATGACATCGCAGCCCGGCCAAGGCGTGCCTCAACCTCCACCGCATTGGCATTCATCGCCACGTCCATCGACCCCAGAAACCCGCCCAGCAGCACCATGCACAGCGCCAGCAGCGGCAGGGACGGGGCCAGCGCGATCAGCGACAGCATGGGCACAAGGGCGAGTGCGAAAATGCGCAGCACATTGCGCGAGCCATAATGGCTGATCAGGCGGCCCGTGGCCAGCATCGCGGCCACCGCGCCCAGCCCCAGAAACAGGATCAGCAGGCCCAGTGTGGTCTCGGTGATCTGATGCCGTGGCAGCAGCAGGGGGATCTGCGGGGCCCAGGCCCCGATGGTCATGCCATTGGCAAAAAACATCGCCGAAATCGCCCAGCGTGCGCGGGTCGCATCGGCAGGAAGGGCAAGGGTCGTGGTCATGGGGCGGGCCTTTTATCGCTCCGCGCCGTCATACGCCGGGGGATGCGCCGGGAAAAGGCCGGGGCCATCAGGAATTGTTTCCAAATCCGTCAGCACCTCACGTCCCGCGCGGTTTGGCGCGCACCGTCGGCTCTGCCACCGTCGGGTCCTCTGGCCAGGGGTGCCGGGGGTACTGGCCGCGCATGTCTTTGCGCACGTCCGCATAGGATGCAGCCCAGAACCCCGGCAGGTCCTGCGTCACCTGCAACGGTGCCCGCGCGGGCGACAGCAGCGTGATCCGCAGGGGCTGCACCCCCACCACCGGGTGCCGCGTCACGCCGAACATTTCCTGCAGGCGCACCTCAATGGCCGGATGCGCCCCGTCATAATCAATCGGCACCCGGCGGCCCAGCGGCGTTTCGAAATGCGCAGGCACAAGGGCGTCCAACAGCCGGGACTGATCCCATGTCAGCCGCCCCTGCAACGCCGCCGTCAGGTCCAGCGCACGGATATCGGCGGTGGTCCGCACCCTCGCCAGATGCGGCAGCAGCCAGTCCTCCAACGCCGCCATCAGCCCCGCGTCACTGCAATCGGGCCACTCACCCCCGCCGCCCCGCGCCAGTTCCAGCCGCGCCCGCAAGCGCCGTGCGGCAGGCGTCCATGGCAGGCCAAGATCGCGCACACCGTCCAATGCCGCGCGCGCCACCGCATCGCCCGGTGCCTCCCAATGCTGATCCGACAGCACCAGCGCGCCATAACATTCCTGCCGCCGCTGCGTCACCCGGCCCTCGCGGCGCGACCATGCGCAGACATCCTGCCACTGGAACCCCGCCCCATGCACCGCGCGCAATTCGGCCTCGGTGATCATCACCGCCTGCCGCACCATGGCCTCGCGTGCGTCGCCGTCCGTATCGGTGACCACGATCAGCCGCGCCCCCGCCATCGGATCGCCGGGTGCCATCGCGACCCCCTTGCCGCCCGACAGCACCCAGCGGGGCGCATCGCCCTTGCGCCGCAACCCGACCCGGTCTGGATAGGCCAGTGCTGCCATCTGCCCCACGCTCAGCGCGGCCCCCATGCGCCCGCGCGCCAGCCGCTTGGCCTCCATCCGGATACGCTCCACCGTGCCCGCATGCGGCACAAAGGGATGATCCGCCGCAAACCGCCGCCCATCCCTGATGGCCGCCAGCCGCAGGGTCAGGTCCACCGGTGCGCCGCGCAGCGGGTCGCGTTCCGCCAGCAGCGCCGCCAGCGGGGCTGCGGCATCGCCCGCCACCGTCAGCATATGGGCCAGCCGCGGATGCAGCGGCAACCCTGCCAGCACCCGCCCATGCGCCGTGATCCGGCCCCCCTCCAGCGCGCCCAGACCTGCCAGCAACGCGCGCGCCTCGGCCAGCGCCGGGGCAGGGGGGGCGGTCAGGAACGGCAGCGTATCACTGCCCCAGGCCGCCAGTTCCAGTGCCAGCCCGGCAAGGTCCGCCGCCTGTATCTCGGGTGGCGGATAGGCCGCCAGCGCGCCTTCCTCCCCCTTTGTCCACAGCCGATAGCAGACCCCCGGGGCCACCCGCCCCGCGCGCCCGCGGCGCTGCTCCGCCTCGGCCTTCGTCACCCGTTCCGTCACCAGACGGCTCATGCCGGAGGACGGGTCGAACCGGGCGCGGCGCGCGCGGCCTGCATCCACCACCACGCGGATGTCCGGGATGGTCAGCGATGTTTCCGCAATCGCCGTCGCCAGCACGATCTTGCGCCGCAGGGCTGGCCCCAGTGCCGCGCGCTGGGCCGCAAAATCCATGGCACCGAACAGGGGCCGGATGTCGCAATCGAGATCGCCCAGCAGGGCCGCCACGCGCCGGATTTCACCCTCGCCCGGCAGGAACACCAGGACCCCGCCCGCTGTCTCGGCCACCGCTTGGCGCACCAGCCCCGCCACCGCCCCCTCCAGCCGCATCGTTGCGTCCACCGCCCGCCCCAGCCAGCGCGTGTCCACCGGGAAGGCGCGGCCTTCGGATGTGACGACCGGTGCCCCCATCAACTCCGCCACGGGCCCCGCATCCAGCGTCGCCGACATCACCACCAGCGCGAGGTCGGGCCGCAGCGCCCCCCGGATTTCCAGCGCCAGCGCGAGGCCCAGATCGGCATTCAGGCTGCGTTCATGGAATTCGTCGAAGATCAGGCAGCCGATCCCCGGCAGTTCCGCATCGCCTTGGATCATCCGCGTCAGAATACCTTCGGTCACCACCTCGATGCGGGTGGCGGCCGATACCTTCGCCTCGCCCCGGATACGGTAGCCGACCGTCACGCCCACCGCCTCACCCAGCGTTTCCGCCATCCGCTCTGCCGCCGCCCGTGCCGCCAGACGGCGCGGTTCCAGCATCACGATGCGGCCCGTGATCAGCCCTGATGCCAGCAGGTCCAATGGCACGCGTGTCGTTTTGCCCGCCCCCGGCGGGGCCTGCAGCACGCACAGGCCCTGCTGGCCAAGGGCCGCACGGACATCCGGCAGGGCATCATCGATGGGCAGGGCAATCATGCCCCGCTTATGCCGCGAAGGGTCATATGCTGCAACGGGCTTGGGTATCATTCATTCATATGGTTGACTGATAGGGTTTCAAGTGTTATTCATCCATATGGTTGAACGAATCGATACCGACCCGCTGACACTGATCCTGAAGGCCGCAGGCGACCCGACGCGCCGGGCGATCCTGACCCATCTGGCACAGGAAGGCCCATCGCGCGTCACCGAAATCGCGGCCCGGTTCGACATCAGTCTGAACGCTGTCTCCAAGCACATCATGGTGCTGGAAAGGGCAGGGCTGGTCAGCCGCCGCACCCAGTGGCGCGAGCATCTGATCGAGGTGCAGATGGCGCCACTGGCACAGATCGACCGCTGGTTCGCAGGCTTGCGCTCTGTCTGGGACCAGCGGCTGGAAGCACTTGATGCGCATTTTGCAAAGGATGCCAAAGATGACTGATCTGACCCTCACCGCCCGTCGCACCATCAAGGCCAGCCCCGAACAGGTCTATACCGCCTGGCTCGACCCGCGCGTCATCGCGAAATACATGACCATGGGGCCAGACATGCAGGCCCGCGATGTGCGCAACGACCCCCGCGTCGGCGGGCGGTTCTTTTTCAACATGGTGGGTGAGCGGGAGAATGCGCATCAGGGCACCTATACCGAACTGACGCCCTATTCGCGCATCGTCTTCACCTGGGAAACCCCATGGTCCGCCCCGGGCAGTGTGGTTGATCTGACGCTGACACCCGTCCCGGGCGGAACCGAGGTCGTGCTGACCCATGTCAAATTCGCCTCCGAACAAAGCCGGGACGGGCACCTGAAAGGCTGGACCGGCATCCTTGAACGTCTGGACGGGATGCTTGCGCGGACGCAACCGGCCTGAAGTTGCGCCGGGGCAGCATCCGGTGATCCCGCGTTGCTGCCCCGCCGGATACGTCCTACCCTGCCGAAATGGACCCCGCACCCGAACTCAACCACCCTGAAGATCTGATCTCCACCTTTCCCGGCCTGATCGGCACCACGGGGCCCTTGAAGGCCGCATGGGTTTATACCCCTATCGGCGGCCTGATCGCGGTGTGCAGCGAGACGGCGCTGCACATGCTCGAATTTCCCAACCGCGCGATCCTGCAGGATCAACTGGCCCGCACCGCCAAGGCCGGGGCCATAGCACCGGGCCATACCGCGCTGACTGCGGCGCTGCAGGACGAACTGACCGCCTATTTTGCGGGGCGGCGGGCCGGTTTCACCATCCCGCTGGCCCTGCAGGCACCGCCCTTCACCCAAACAGTCTGGGCCGCCCTGCGACGCATCCCCTATGGCAGCCTGCAAACCTATACCGACGTGGCCCGCAGCATCGGCCATCCCACCGCCATCCGCGCAATGGCCCGCGCCAATGCGATGAACCCGATTGCCATCCTGATCCCCTGCCACCGCGTGCTGGGCACGAACGGGCAGCTGACCGGCTATGGCGGGGGCCTGTGGCGCAAGGAATGGCTGATCGCGCATGAGGCGCGGGGGCTGCGGTAGAAGAAAACGCAACGGTTGCTGACGCAATATCCACCTCCATGATCTATGGCGTTTCTGTTTCTTGCCGGATTTGTCCGTCGACAAATCAGGCCGCGCCTGCCTGCCCCTGGCAGGCGCGATAGCCGCGCCAGCCCAGGCAGTCGCGTCCTGATTTACGGTCGTGGCACCTGGCCCAGCCCCCCTTGTCCGACGGCGTCCCGCCTTACGGACAACGGACCGGGCGACTGTCCACTGGACAGTCACCTGATCGGTCCGGGCACGGGCGGGCAGGGCGGTGTATGAATGCCATCGGTATCCTCACCTCCTACCGCGTGAAGATCAGACCCAGCACTGCCAGACCCGCCCCGATCCAGCTTGCAACCGTCGGCGCCTGCCCTGTCCGCAGCCACAGCAGCGGCAGGATGATCACCGGCGATGTCGCCGAAAGGGTGGCCACGATCCCCGTCTCCGGCCCCTGCAGCGCATAGAGAAACAGTGTCATCCCCAGCAGCAGCCCCAGAAACGCCGTCACCAGCGTCACCCCCAGCACCGCCGCACTGATCGCCCCCGGCCGCGCCGGGGCCAGCGGGGTTGCCATCAGCATGGCCATCACCG
>JAAFHS010000168.1:1105-6196 GCA_013298485.1 Rhodobacterales bacterium | reverse complement strand
CGGCTTTATGGTGGCATTCACTTCCGGGCGGCGATTGAGCGGGGTCTGGAACAGGGGCGCTGCGTCGGTGCCTTTGCCGCCGGATTGCAGACAAGGATATGATGATGCGCGTTCTGGCCTTTGTGCTGATGGCGACGGCGGCCCATGCCGATGACGTGGTTATCCCTGCGTTTGTGGAAGAGGGGCCTGCGGCAGGCATCACATCGGTCTATGCCGGGGACTGGCAGTATATGGTGGGCGGCGGCGTCGCGGTGTTTGACTGCAATGATGACGGGTTCGAGGATATGGTGCTGGCAGGCGGCGAGGCCCCCGCCACCTTCTATCGCAATGCCAGCGTGCAGGGCGGCCACTTGGCGTTTGAGGCCGAGGTCAGCGGGCTGGAAATGGATGCCGTGACCGGGGCCTATCCCTTGGACGTGGACAGTGACGGGATCACGGACGTGGCGCTGCTGCGGGTGGGGGAAAACCATCTGATGCGGGGCCTGGGCGATTGCCGCTTTGCCTCTGCCAATGCCGATTGGGGGTTTGACGGGGGGGACGGATGGTCCACCGCCTTTGCCGCGACATGGGAAGCAGGGGCGGCTTGGCCCACGCTTGCCGTCGGCAACTATCTGGACCGGCGGGAAGAGGATTTCCCCTGGGGGTCCTGCACCGACAACTGGCTGCACCGCCCGGATGATGCGGGTTTCGCCCCGCCCTTGCCCCTGACGCCCAGCTTTTGCGCGCTGTCGATGCTGTTCACCGATTGGGACCGTTCCGGCACGCCCGCCCTGCGGGTCTCGAACGACCGCGAATACTATCGCGGCGGGCAGGAACAATTGTGGCGGATGCCGCCCGGGGACGCGCCGAGCCTGTTTACCGACAAGGACGGCTGGCAGCGCCTGCGCGTCTGGGGCATGGGGATTGCCAGCAGCGATATCACGGGCGATGGCTACCCCGATTACTTTCTAACCAGTATGGCGGATAACAAATTCCAGACACTGACCCTGCCGGACAGCGGCCCGCTTGTGCCGCGTTTTGCCGATGTGGCCTTTGCCAAGGGGATCACGGCGCACAGGCCCTATACCGGCACCGATCTGTACCCCAGCACCGCCTGGCACGCGCAGTTTGACGATGTGAACAATGATGGGCTGACCGATCTGTTCATCGCCAAGGGCAATGTGTCGGAAATGCCGGATTTCGCGCAGGCGGACCCGAACAACCTGCTGCTGCAACGGTCGGATGGGACGTTTGAGGAAGCGGGTGATCGTGCGGGCGTGGCATCGGTCGCCACATCACGCGGGGCGGCACTGGCGGATTTCAACAGGGATGGACTGCTGGACCTTGTGGTGGTGAACCGGCACACGCCTGCCCAGTTGTGGCGCAACGTGACGCCGGATGCGGGTGCCTGGGCCGCACTGCGGTTGCAGCAGCCGGGAGCGAACCGCGATGGCATCGGGGCCTGGGTCGAAGTGCGGCGTGGCGAGGCGATCACACGGCGCGAGGTGACGGTGGGTGGCGGCCATGCCAGCGGGCAGTTGGGCTGGCTGCATTTCGGACTTGGCGATGCGGCGGCAGCCGAGGTGCGGGTGATCTGGCCGGATGGGCAGACGGATGACTGGCAAGCCCTGCCCGCGAATGCGTTTTCCATCCTGTCGCCGGGGCAGGCGCCGCAGCCTTTCGTGGCACCATAAACCCTTCCGGCGCGGCGGCCCTTCTGTTAGCGTGACATTCAAAGCGCTTTGAGAAGGAGAATCCGATGATCCGTGTCACGGTCTGGGGAGAAAACGTCCATGAGCAGAAGAACAGAATCGTCGCCGGGATTTACCCCAAGGGGATGCACGGGACGATTGCCGATGCGCTGAACCGCGATGCGGGACTCACTGCCACGACGGTCACGCTGCAAGACCCCGAACACGGGCTGACGGATGCAAAACTGGCGGACACCGATGTCCTGATCTGGTGGGGACATGCGGCCCATGGCGATGTGCAGGATGCGGTGGTCGAGATTGTGGACCGGGTCTGCGACGCGGTCTGGGGCGGGATGGGCATCATTTTCCTGCATTCCGCGCATTTCGCCAAACCCTTCAAACGCCTGATGGGCGCGCCCTGCAACCTGAGCTGGCGTGAGGCGGGGGAGAGGGAACGCCTATGGGTCACCTCGCGCAACCATCCGATTGCCGCCGGGCTGCCGGATCATTTCGAGCTTGAAACCGAAGAGATGTATGGCGAACCTTTTGGCGTGCCGGACCCGATGGAAACCGTCTTTGTCAGCTGGTTTCAGGGGGGCGAGGTGTTCCGGTCCGGCCTGACCTACAAACGCGGGGCGGGATCGATCTTTTACTTCCGTCCGGGGCATGAAACCTATCCGACCTATCACGATGCCAATGTGCAAAGGGTCATCGCGAATGGCGTCAAATGGGCGTTCAACCCGGCCCCGCGTATCGCCAACCCGAATGCGGCACCCAACCGCCCGGTTGATCAGGCGCTGGAGCCGATTGTCGAACGCGGGCCGCGCCTGCATCACGACGGCGAGGAAGGGTTCCGCTGATGGCGATCCGTCTCTTGATCATCGGGACGGGGGGCATGGCCAACAATCATGCCGAAGCCTTTGGCGCGATGGATGGCGTGGACCTGGTCGCAGGCGTGGATACGCGGCCCGAACAACTGGGCGCATTCTGCGGCAGGCATGGCATCGCGCATGGCTTTGCCTCGGTCGATGACGCGCTGGCCTGGGGGCAGTTCGATGCCGCCAGCAACGTGACGCCGGACCCTGTGCATTATCCGACAACGATGCCCCTCCTCGCCGCGGGCAAGCATGTGCTGTGTGAAAAACCCCTTGCCACCAGCCATGCCGATGCGCAGGCGATGGCGGATGCGGCTGCAGCGGCGGGCGTCGTGAATATGGTCAACCTCAGCTATCGCAATGTGGCGGCCGTGCAAAAGGCTGCGGTCATGGTGCGCGAGGGCGCAATTGGGACCGTGCGGCATTTCGAGGCGAGCTATCTGCAAAGCTGGCTCACGCAGCCCGCCTGGGGGGAATGGCGCGAACAGTCGCAATGGCTGTGGCGGCTGTCATCGGCGCATGGATCGAAAGGTGTGCTGGGGGATGTGGGCATTCACATCCTCGACTATGCGACCTTTATCGCGGGGCAGGATGTGCGCGACATCGGATGCCGTCTGGCGACGTTCGACAAGGCCGCGGGCGGGCGGATCGGCGACTATGTGCTGGATGCCAATGACAGCGCCACGATGCAGGTCGTGCTGGCCAACGGGGCCTTGGGCACAGTGACGGCAACGCGTTTTGCCAGCGGGCATCTTAACGATCTGCGGTTGCGGATTTATGGCGACAAAGGCGGGTTGGAGGTGGGGTTCGAAAAGGGTGTCAGCCGGTTGCGCGCCTGCCTTGGCGACGATCTGCCGACCGCCACATGGCATGATATCGACGCCCCCGTGCTGCCCACGATCTATGAACGGTTTATCGCAGCAATCCGGGGAACCGGCGTGGCAGAGCCCACATTCGCGCGCGGAGCGGCCTTGCAACGGATGCTGGATATGGCAGAGGTATCTGCAACAAACGGCGGGCAGGCGGTGGCGATATGACGATCAATCTGGCGGGACAGCGCGTTCTGGTCACAGGCGGCAACCGGGGCATCGGCCTTGCAACGGTGCAGCAGCTGGCGCGGGCAGGGGCGGAGGTGACCTACACCGCGCGCACCGCTGCCGGGGCACAGGCGGCGGGGGCGGTCGCGCGCGGTGTGGTGGCCGATGTGACAGACCGGGCCGCGATGGCGGCACTGATGGCGCAGGACTTTGATGCGGTGGTGAACAACGCGGCCATCATCACGCCCATCGGACGCATCGATACCGTACCTATCGAGGATTGGGCGCAGAACATCACCGTCAACCTGGTGGCCGCATTTCATGTGATCCAGCTGGCCATCACGGGCATGCCGAAGGGCGGCACGATCATCAATCTGTCATCGGGGGCCGCGCGGCACGCGATGGAAGGGTGGAGCGCGTATTGCGCGGGCAAGGCGGGCCTTGCGATGGTCACGCAGGCCGTGCATCACGAATTTGGCGACAAGGGTATCCGCATCTTCGGCTTTGCACCCGGCGTGGTGGATACGGGCATGCAGGGCACGATCCGCGCCAGCGGGATGAACCCCGTCAGCAAAATCCCGCGCGAAAATCTGGCAGCACCCGATGATGCGGCGCATGGGATCGCCTGGCTGTGCACGCCCGCCGCAGATGTGTTTGCCGGGCAAGAGGTGGATGTGCGGCATGAGGCGTTTCGTCGGGCGGCGGGATTGCCCATCATCGCCTGACGCGCTGCCCCCCTTGGCAAGCAGGCGGGGGCATGTGCAAATGCGGCTGACACTGAAGGCAGGGGGGATGATCCGATGAAATTGCTGCGCTATGGTCCGGCTGGGGCGGAAAAACCGGGGATACTGGACGCGGCGGGGCGCATCCGTGATCTGTCGGGCGTGATCGGGGATGTCGCGGGCGATGTGCTGACGCGGCTGGATACACTGACCATCGACCCCGAAAGCCTGCCGCTGGTGGAGGGTGCGCCGCGCATCGGGCCTTGCGTCGCGGGCACGGGCAAATTCATCTGCATCGGGCTGAACTATGCCGATCACGCCGCCGAATCCGGTCTGCAGGTGCCGCCAGAGCCTGTGATTTTCATGAAGGCGACATCGGCCATCTGCGGACCGAACGACCCGATCCTGATCCCGCGCGGATCGGTGAAAACCGATTGGGAGGTGGAGCTGGGCGTGGTGATCGGCAAGCCCGCGAAATACGTGACGGAAGATCAGGCGCTGCACCATGTCGCGGGCTATTGCGTGATCAACGATGTGTCCGAACGCGCGTTTCAGACCGAACGCGCAGGCCAGTGGACCAAGGGAAAAAGCTGCGACAATTTCGGCCAGATCGGGCCGTGGCTGGTGACACGGGATGAAGTGCCCGATCCGCAGGACCTGTCGATGTGGCTGAAGGTCGGTGATCGGATGATGCAGAACGGATCGACAAAGACGATGGTCTACGGCGTCGCCCATATCGTCAGCTATCTGAGCCAGTTCTTCACGCTGCATCCCGGTGATATCATTT
>JAAFHS010000168.1:0-1076 GCA_013298485.1 Rhodobacterales bacterium | reverse complement strand
CGCCCGGGGTGGGCATGGGGATGAAGCCGCAGCGGTTCCTGAAGGTGGGTGAGACGGTCACTTTGGGGATCGCAGGGCTGGGCCAGCAGGAACAGCGGGTGGAGCAGGGCTGAATGCCCGGCCCCCATGACCTGACGGCGGCGGGGATCACGGTGGGCTTTGACCCCGGTTGCGGGTTCATCTGGCCGCTGCGGGTGCGGGATGGCGACCGCGTAATTGATCTGCTGCATCATGCGCCGTGGCAGGCGGATGAGGTGCCGAGAGGATCGCCGCCACATCACAACGGCCTGCGGGGGGATTTCTTCTGCGCGCCGTTCGGCGGCAGCGATGACGCGCCGCTGCATGGCTGGACGGCGAACGGGCGCTGGGATGTGGTGGTGCCGCATCCGGGGATGATCCGCTGCCTGCTGGACCACCGGGTGCGGGGCGCACGGGTGGAAAAGACGCTTGCCCTGCAAAACGGGCATCCCTTCGTCTATCAGCGGCATGTGTTCACGAATGGTGCAGGGGCGCTGCCGGTGGCCAATCACGCGATGGTGGCGCTGCCGGAAGGCGGGGTGGTGACGACCTCGCGCAAGGCCTTTTACCAGACACCGCTGCAGGCGCCCGAGACGGATCCTGCACGGGGGCGATCCTTGCTGGCCTATCCGGCGCGGGGGGACATGGCCACGTTTCCGCTGGCGGGTGGCGGGACGGTCGATCTGGGGCGTTATCCGCTGGGTGCGGACCACGAGGATTTCGTCATCGGGGTGGAGGCACCGGGGCATGCCTTCGGCTGGACGGCGGTGGTGCGGGCGCAGGGCGATCTGTTCCTGTCGCTGCGCCGTGCGGACGCGCTGCCGCTGACGATGTTCTGGCATTCCAACGGCGGGCGGCACTATGCGCCCTGGTCATCGCGGCATCGGGGGGTCCTCGGGGTGGAGGAGGGTGTGGGGCATGCGCTGCTGGGGCAGGCGGGGCGGGATGCGCTGGCGGCGGGCCGGCAGCCCGAGAACCTGCAACTGGACCCGGAGGGCGCGGTGGAGGTGCGGCATGTGATCGGCGCGACTGCCTGGCCCGGGGGTGAGGCCGTGGCG
>JAAFHS010000166.1 GCA_013298485.1 Rhodobacterales bacterium | reverse complement strand
GCGACCGAGCCTTTGGGGGCGGGGCCTTCGGTGATGGTGCCGACACGGGCGAGGCGGGTGATCAGCGCCTCGTTCCGTTTGAATGCGGCGCGGGCCTGCGGGGTGAGGGAGGTTGCGACGAGATCGGCCTTGAGGCCTGCGGGCACATGGACCTGCGCGCGGGCGGAGCGGATATCGTCGATGAGGGTGGTGACGAAGGACATTTCCTGCGTTGCGGCGGCGTCGATGAGGCTGGCGGGCAGGGTGGGCCAGTCGGTGTGGACAAGCATCTTGGCGCGGGTGCCGGTGGTGGACCAGAGTTCCTCGGTGATGAAGGGCATGAAGGGGTGGAGGAGGATCATCGACTGGTCGAGGACGAAAGCCATCGTGGCGCGGGTCTCGGCGGCGTCGGGGCCGTCGAACAGGGGTTTGGCGAATTCGACGTACCAGTCGCAGACTTTGCCCCAGACGAATTTGTAGAGGGCATCGGCGGCCTGATCGAAGCGGTAGTCATCAAGGGCGGCGTTGACCTCGGCCAGTGTTTTCGCGGTTTCACCGATGATCCATTTGTTGGCGGTTGCGTTTGGGGTGGGGGGCGTGCCGGTTTTGTGACCGTCCCAGACGCCGTTCATTTCGGCAAAGCGGCAGGCGTTCCAGAGCTTGGTGCCGAAGTTGCGGTAGCCTGCGATGCGGCTGGTGTCGAGTTTGAGGACACCGCCGAGGGAGGCCATCGCGGCATTGGCGAAGCGCAGCGCGTCGGCACCGTATTCGTCGATGATCTCCAGCGGGTCGATGACGTTGCCCAAGGATTTCGACATCTTCTTGCCCTTGGCGTCGCGGACGAGGCCGTGGAGGTAGACAGTGCGGAAGGGCACGTCGTTCACCACGGCAAGCTGCATCATCATCATCCGGGCGACCCAGAAGAAGAGGATGTCCTGCCCGGTGACGAGGACCGAGGTGGGGAAGTATTTTGCCAGTTCGGGCGTGGGTTCGGGCCAGCCGAGCGTGCCGATGGGCCAGAGGCCGGAGGAGAACCAGGTGTCGAGGACGTCGGGGTCGCGGTAGAGGGGCATCAAGCGATGGAACGGCGCGTAACCAGCATCGTGCTTCACTTGCTCGGGACCGCTGACCTCGATGATTTCCTCGACGAAAGGCAGGCCGAGTGCTTGATAGTGGGCTTGAGCATGGGATTTTGCTTCTTCGAAGTTTGCCGCACAAAAAGCGATGCTCTCGCGGGCATCCCAGTGCATTTCCGGGACAGCGTCCGAAGTTGCAGGCGTGACCGTTAGCTTGGGCCCATACCAAACCGGAATCTGATGCCCCCACCAAAGCTGGCGGCTGATGCACCAGGGTTCGATGTTTTCCAACCAGTGGTAATAGGTCTTCTCGCCCGAGGGCGGGATGATTTTTGTGCGGCCGGTCCGCACCGCCTCCAGCGCGGGTTCCACGATCTTCGCCGTATCGACGAACCACTGGTCGGTCAGCATCGGCTCGATGACGACTTTTGATCGGTCGCCAAAGGGCTGCATGATCTTTTTCGCCTCGACCACGGCTTCGAGGCGGAGGTGTTCCGATCCCGTCTCGGCGTCGGTCTCCTTGATCAGCGTGGTCACGGCGAGGCCTTGCGCAGTGATGTCGGCAACCACCAGCTTGCGCGCATCGAACCGATCAAGGCCGCGATATTTTTCGGGGACGAGGTTCAGGCTGTCAACCTCTGCCTCGGTCGTCGGCGACCCCGACGCAATCTCGCGGGCACGCGAAACGGCATCCGCATAGGGGGCACCGTCGGCGCGCATCTGGGCCTTCGTATCCATCAGGCGGTAGCAGGGGATGTTCGCGCGTTTGGCAACAGCGTAGTCGTTGAAATCATGCGCGCCGGTGATCTTGACGGCACCCGAGCCGAAAGAGGGGTCGGGGTATTCATCGGTGATGATCGGTATCAGGCGATCGCAGAGCGGAAGATGCACGTATTTTCCGACGATTGGCGCGTAACGTTGATCCGATGGATGAACGGCCACAGCCCCGTCGCCGAGCATGGTTTCGGGCCGCGTGGTGGCGATGGAGATGTAGTCGCGCACCTCACGCAGGGTCACCGCGCCGCTTTCGTCCTTCTCGATGTATTCATAGGTCTCACCGCCCGCGAGGCGGTATTTGAAGTGCCACATGTGACCTGCGACTTCGGTATTTTCGACCTCAAGATTGCTGATCGCGGTTTCAAAATGCGGGTCCCAGTTCACCAGGCGTTTGCCACGGAAGATCAGGCCCTTGTTGTACATATCGACAAAGACCTTGATGACGGCATCGTGAAAGTTGCCCTCTTCACCCGCAGGCGCACCGGGGGCGCCGGACATGGTGAACGCCTCACGGTCCCAGTCGCAACTGGCCCCCAGACGCTGCAGCTGGCCGATGATGGTGCCGCGAGATTTTTGCTTTTGTTCCCAGACCTTTGCAGTGAACTTCTCACGTCCCATTTCGCGGCGGGATTCGTTGCCTGCCTTCGCCATCTCGCGTTCGGTGACCATCTGGGTCGCGATGCCCGCATGATCGGTGCCGGGCTGCCAGAGCGTGTCATGGCCCTCCATGCGGTGCCAGCGGACAAGGATATCCTGCAGCGTGTTGTTGAAGGCATGGCCCATGTGGAGCGAGCCCGTGACATTGGGCGGCGGGATCATGATGGAAAAGGCAGGGGCACCCCGTTTGGCATTGGCCCCGGCGGCGAAGGCGTGATCCGCGATCCATTTGGCGGAAATGCGGGCCTCAGCCTCGGGAGCGTTGAAGGTCTTTTCCATGGGCATCGCGTGCGTCCTGCAAGGGTTTGGGGGTGTTTAGCGCGCGATGCGGGTAAGGAAAAGCGGATTGCGGATCAGCCAAGCCAGGGCAGAAAGGGCAAACCCTGAAACGCCTGCCACATGGCGAAGGCGACCAGGGCGCTGTAGGCGGCGCTGGCGGCCCAGACGAGGCTGCGCGCGGGGGCGAGGAGGCCGACGATTGGGATGATATGCAGGGCGTGCGTGGCAAAGAAATGGGCGACGCGGAGATCGCCCACCTCACGCGACCAGCCGAGGATGGGGAGGCGGGCGCCTGTGACGGGGGTGCCGACAAGGTGACCGGCCATGGAGGAGAGGGTGCCTGCGGCGATGAGGGTCAGGACGCAGGTAAGCACAAGGCCAAGGGCGATGGCGAGGTGCAGGGCGGGCGCAAGGCCCGTGGCGGGATTGCGCCAGATGGCCACGCCCATGGTGCCGCTGGCGGAGGTGAGGATCACGGCGAAGACGCCCATGAGGCCGTAGAGGATACCCATGACGGGGTCATCGACATTGAAGTGCGAGGCGGTGCCATAGGTGGCGGCACCGCCGACCCAGACCAGTTCCGCGATGATGCAGAAGCAGACGACGGCGGCATAGATGCGCCAGCGGCGAGATTGCATGCCCTGGGGCAGGAAGCGGGCGAAAAAGGCGAGGGTGATGATGTAGGTGGCAAGGGCGAGGTGGAATTGCAGGGGTTTCTGCCAGACCGGAGCATCAAGGAATGTGCGCGTGTCGATCAGGCTGGCGGCCAACAGGGGGATGGCGGTCAGGGCGATGAAGAGGGCAAGGCCGGTGAAGGCGGGGGCGTCGTGCCACAGGCGGGACGGGGTGCGGGTCATGGGAAGGGCGGTCATGGGGTTGCTCCTTTGGCAGGGCTGCGCATCTGGAAGGCCCAGTGCATGGCGTAATAGGTGAGGAATCCGGCAGGGCCGAAGAGGAAGATCAGCACGAGATGCGGCAGGACAAGCAGGTGATTGATCCCTGCGGCGCGGGCGCGCCGTGTGGCCCATGCGCCGACGAAGAGGTCGAAGGCGAGGTAGTGGACCCATCCGGCGAGGGCGATATGGGGGTCGGTGAAGAGCGCCATCACATCGGGCAGGCTGTTGTAGCCGCCGGTGGCACCTGACCAATAGGCAAGGATCAGGGCGGAATAGGCGACCGACATCAGCATGGGGATGATGAGGGCGGCGACCGCGTCGGTGATGCGCGGGGCAAATGGGGCGAAGGTGAGGGCGATCCAGCCCAGCATCGCGATGGGGTTGGCGATCTGAAACAGATCTTCAGGGGGCATGTGGTATCCAATCTTGACGATGTCAGGATAAATTGCCGAGACGTCTAGCCACTGTCAAGATATAATTTTGACAGCGCAAAGATTGCGGGATATGACAGGGATATGGAGACGAAGCCCTATCACCATGGCGATCTGCGGAGTGCTTTGTTGTCTGCCGCCGAGGCGGAGCTGGCGCTGCGCGGCATCGAGGCGTTTTCGCTGCGGTCGGTGGCCAAACGCGCGGGGGTCAGTCATGCGGCCCCGGCGCATCACTTTGGCGACGCGAATGGGTTGCTGACGGCGCTGGCGGCGGAAGGGTTCCGGCAGTTCCGGGCCATGCAGGCGGCGCGCGAGGCGGTTGCAGACAAGACGCCACGGGCGCAGATGATTGCGGCGGGTCTGGGTTATGTCGACTTTGCCATGGCGCGGCCCGCGCTGTTCCGCCTGATGCATTCATCCGACCGCCCGGCGTTTGACACGCCTGATCTGGGTGCGGTGGCGACGGCGGCCTATGAGCATCTTCGGACGGCTGTGGCGGCGATCAAACCGGAGGCCAGCATTGCCGATCTGGGGGCGGCCTGGGCGACAGCGCACGGGTTGGCGGACCTGATGTCAGCCGGGCGGCTGCATAGTATTGCGGGCCTGCCTGTCGCAGAACGGGATGCCGTGATTGCCGAAATCATCGGGCGCGCCCTGACCTGAGCGTCAGATCGCGCGGTCCAGCCGGGTGGAGAGGTGGATCATGCTTTCGGATGATTTGACGCCTGTCATGGCACCGATCTGATCGAGCACATCGTCCAGGCTGCGGGTATTCGGGGCGGCCACCTGCAGCAAAAGGTCCCAGTGGCCGGAGGTGGTATAGACGCGCTCAATCTCGGGCAGGGCCTTGAGCCGGATCAGGATGCCCGCCTGGGCGCGCGGCTCGATTGACACCAGAACCGTGGCGCGCAGGCGGCCTTCTTTTGCCGCTTCGCCCAGTTTGACGGTGTAGCCTGCGATCATGCCGGTGGTCTCCAGCCGCTCCAGCCTGGTCTGTACCGTGGAGCGCGCAACCTTGAGCCGCCGTGCCAGCGTGGACAGCGACATCCGTGCATCGGCCGCAAGAAGGGCGATGATGTTGCGATCTTGTTCATCCATAAATTTTATCCGTGCTACGATACAATTTAACGGGAGTTTACAGCAATTCTGCACTTTTGTCTGGTGAAATTGTGCCCCATATGCAGCGTCTGAATAGCAGGAAAAGGGCGGATCATACGCACCTGGCCTGGTTGGAAAAAACCACGCAGGTGCTCGCTTTTCCGTATCCAAACCCGGAGAGGGCTTGCGTCTTATTGGCCGAAAGGACACGCCGATGGGACTGTCAAAGACAATCTGGACCAACCCGACCGAATATCTTCGCACCATGCAGCCGGATAATCCGGTCCTGTTCTTTGCGCCGCAGGCGTTGCAGGCGCAGGCGAAACGTTTCATCGACGGCTTTCCGGGCCTTGTGACCTATGCGGTCAAATCGAACCCGGGCGAGGAAGTGATTGAAAACCTGGCCGCGGCAGGCGTGCGCGGGTTCGATGTGGCCTCACCGTTCGAGATCGCGCTGATCCGCCGTTTGGTGCCGGATGCGGCGCTGCATTACAACAACCCTGTGCGTGCCAAGCATGAGATCGCCTTTGCCGTGGCGCATGAGGTGGACAGCTATTCGGTCGATTCGGCGTCAGAGCTGGAAAAGCTGATCGCACTGGTGCCTGCGGGGCGCGAGATTTCGGTGCGCTTCAAGCTGCCGGTGTCGGGGGCCGCCTATAACTTTGGGGCCAAGTTCGGGGCGACGGTGGAGTTGGCAGCCGCGCTGCTGGCGCGGGTGGCAGAGGCCGGGTTCGTGCCGTCCCTGTGCTTTCACCCCGGCACGCAATGCACCGATCCTGCGGCATGGGAGGCTTACATCCGCGCGGCGGCCGACATCGTGGCAGAGGCCGGGGTGCGGATTGACCGCCTGAACGTGGGCGGGGGGTTCCCATCACACCGTTTGAACGGGGTGATCCCGCAATTGGAGGCGACATTTGCCCTGATCGACCGGGTGGCGACAGAGGCGTTTGGTGATGCACGGCCCGCACTGATCTGCGAGCCGGGCCGGGGCCTGTGCGGTGACGCCTTCGTGCTGGCCGACCGGGTG